>NZ_JACKSY010000001.1:0-1801 GCF_025821985.1 Mycobacterium timonense
CGCGGCGGCCTTCTCCTCCGGGCTGTACCTGCGCGTCGTCGGCTTCCCTGGCGACTGTTCCTTCGGCATTGCTCCATCCTCGTTTCCAAGGTCAGGAGCCTCCAGGATTTCCAGGGCGATTCACTTCCTTCGACTTGGCGTACGGCGGGTTGATCATTCCGACGTTGGCTTTGTGTCTCTTGACGATGGTCGTGATCGCTCCGTCAAAACACGAGCCTTGGTGCATGTTCGCCTTGCCGTCGCCCCTCAAAATCATGTTGGAAACCGCGAGCGCGTACATGGTCGGACTCTGCTCAACCCCGATCAAGCGTTCTTTTCTGATGGACTCGCTTTCAGCTTCCGTCGTCGCTGACTTCATCATCTGCATCATCGACGAAATCAGGAATCCGCCTGTGCCAGCACAGATATCGAGAACTTTGTCGTCCTTAGTGACATTGGCGAGCAACGCGAAGAGTTCAGTGACGTGCTTGGGGGTGAGCACGATGCCAAGCCCCTTGCCGTCGCCTCCGGTGTACTTCAGGAACTCACCGTAGAAGGCTCCAACAACATCGAAGTCATGGTAGACGGTGATGAAGGGCATGACCTTTTCGGCGAGCATCGTGACGATCTCACTCAGCAGCCCCTTCGGGTAGCCCTTCGTCGCCTTGCTGAGTTCAGGATGAACCTGGATGCCTGTGAACGGCTGCGTCATCGTCTCGAACTTCGAGTACGGAATCTTCGCCCGCTTGACTACCTTTTGGATCGACTGAATCCAAAAGTCGGGAAGCTCCGTGGCTGAGTATGCCTGATATGTCTTGGCGAACACCGGGTCCTTCAGTGCCAGCAACGTTCCCGCCACCGCCAGTGGCTTCTCCTTCTCCTCAAGCTCGGCTTCATCGCGCATGAACTCGTGCATCTCCATCGAGAAGGAGATGAGGTCTTTTTCGCGCTGTCGCTGAACCTTGGGATCGAAGGACGCGGCTGAGATGAGGTCGTTCATGCCGATCATCTCTGCGATCGGAGCGCCCATCGGGGAGACCAGCGGCTTCTCCTCATAGGTCCCCTTGGGCACGACGAAGAACGACCATCGATTCGAGCGCGGTGTTCCCGAGACGGCGATGGCGATCACCGTGTAATCGTTGGACAAATACCTCGCATAGTGGAGGACACCATCAACGGCGAAGTCCTTCGGCTGATCGCGGTTGCGCGACTGATGATTCCTGGCGCTGGCTTTGCACTCGATGACAACCACCATGTCGGGGGTCGCTGGCGCGGAGATGATGAACTCGGGGTACCCAGCTCTGCCCTTGCCCGTCTTCGATGCCTTGGAGAGCGCGGTGCGGATCGCCTTCACTACGGACTGCTGCTTCTCGACCAGCACGGACTCTTCATCGTCATAGAAGCCGAGCTCGCGGAGCTTGGCCTCCACCATGTCCTCGGTAATCCGTTCGTTCGGCACCTACCAGCCCCTCGTCCGCCAACACCCGACACATGGTCAGTGGAAACCATAGCCAGCGCCATCAATCAGTGGACGCAACGACGTCGAAACTCGCAGCTGATGTCTACCTGCTGCACCCCTACCATCACGGCGCCGGCGTGGGCGGAGGCACGGCGATCGTGTCCGGTTCGCCGACAATGCGTGCGATGACCGTCCGCTGATGCTCGCTGAGCATGTCCGCTGTGTAACCGTCAATCGCGATCGGGTCACGTCCCGTGGAGTGGTGTAAGAGCGGTCGCGTGTCCGCGTGTGGCTCTGTGGTAGCCACTATGCCGTGAGAGCGGCTGTGGGGGCAATGGTTTCGGCACTTTGGTCACTGACGTC
>NZ_JACKSY010000002.1:0-56253 GCF_025821985.1 Mycobacterium timonense
CCCCCCCCCCCCGGCTTCGCCGGAGGGAGGACGCCGGCTTACGCCGGCTGACGCGGCCGGCGGCTCCGCCGCCTCTCTGGCATGGTGGCCGGATTGTGTTGTGCGCGTTGCGTTTTCGTCTTCACGCTAGGATCGCTCGGCTTCGCCTCGCGGTTGTGATGTTGCTTTACCGTTGCGCCCCTTGGTGTTTCGATCGCCATTGGTGCGGCTACGCCGCTTGCTATTTCGTTGCATTCCAACGTGTTTCGCGTTACGGTCGCTGCTTCGCCGCTCATATGTCCATGGTAGCAAAGCGTTTTCGGTTCCGGTAGTGGACCGTGGGCGCGGCTTCGCCGCAATTCTGTATTCCCCTGCGCTACAACACTGTTAATGTGACCGTCCTCGGCTACGCCGAGGACGGAAGCAGCTACCGCCCAGGGTCTCGATCGCGCATTGCCGCGGGTATTGTCACGCGGTTGGGTTGAGGGGTCGGGTGGTCAGAACACCGGCGCCGCCGCCAACGCCTCCCACACCCACCGCGAGCGGGCCACCGCCCCATCACCACCGCTGCCTTCGGCGGCCAACCGATCCAACACCGCGGCGCTACCCGCATCCACCAGCACCGACAAATGCGCCCGATGCCGCGACAGCATCACACACAACCGCCCCGAATCCAGCCCAAACCCCTCACCACCACCCCGACACCCCGCCAACGGATGCACCGCCACCACCACCGGACGCTCCACCCCCTGCAAACCATTAGCCGTACCCACCAACACCCCCGCCACATCAGCCAACACCGCCCGCAACCACGCCGCCTGCCCCACCCGCGACACCACCACCGCCACATCGCCAGGCCCACNCGCTCCACCCCCTGCAAACCATTAGCCGTACCCACCAACACCCCCGCCACATCAGCCAACACCGCCCGCAACCACGCCGCCTGCCCCACCCGCGACACCACCACCGCCACATCGCCAGGCCCACCAAACACCAACGGACAGAATGTGGTTGAGTCTTCCGTTACGGTTAGCGGACTCGGGTCGGAATCGGCCGCAGCTGTCGCGGCCACCAAGGGAACCGTCGCTCGAAGTCTGCCTTGTTGTGGATCGGGTGTACGGGGTCGGTCTGCATGATCCGGCACGCGCAGCGTTCGTAGTAACAGCAGTAGGGACGACCCAGGACCGTCTGGGCGGCGGGGGTCGATTCGGTGTGCGGTTATCGGGTGCCTGCAGCGTGCACAGATGTGGGTATACGGTGCCACTCCGATATCTCTCTCTCCGCTCCTACCGTTTGTGTACCTGGTACTCACTGAAATCCCTTGCGCCAACGCCGGTTACGGCACTGGTCAGCGATGCTGAGGGTTTCGTAACGGACGGCGTGCTCTAAACCGTTAAACCCCTCAAAGAGATCCGGTCTTGCGACAACGATCCGACGAATGTGGAAAACCACTTGCCGGATGCGTTCACGGGAGACACCTTCACGTCTGGCGATCTGATCCAACGTCTGGCCCGCCATCCGGGCCAGCAGAACTCGGTAGGCACGAGCGGCAAATGCCGGGTGCTTCATTTCCTTGGCGAGCGCATCGGCAATGCTGAACAACAGCCGCCCGGCACCGATGCAATCAACAGCACGCTCGAGATCACGATCGATACCACCGGCAGCTTCGCATGCGTTGGGCCAGCCGGATGGGATCTCTGTAACGCTCCGGCTCATGGGCTCGATCTTCCTCTCACGGACCGACATCGTGCTTAGTCACTCGCGACTAGGTCTCGAGGTCTCGTTGCGCTTTGGCGGCTCCGTCGGCCCACTCTCGATGGACCCTGAAGCGGGCCATCAGAAGACCCCTCTTCCTCCCTGTTACGAGGCGGGGGCCAAGTCGGGCTCGAGTCGGTGCAGGATGTATTGCTGAATGTTAGGCAGACCAGCGTCGCGAGCGAGCTGCTGGAGGCGTGCGTGCTCGATACCGAGCAGGCTCAGCTTTACCTGGTGGTTCCGCTGGCGGTTTTCGGAGCCGCTGCGACGCTTCTTGGCCGCCGGCGCCGAACCTTCTGGGCTGAGCTCCTGCCGTTTGTTCATCCTGATCCCTCTCGTGCTGATGATCCCGATTCTGCTGGTCTAGCTGCTGTGATGTCCTTTTAGTGGACGTTCATGATGATCATAGGTGGCACGTGCCTACCGTGCGGGTACCCGCGTGCGGCGTGTTGTCCACTTAGTGGGCATGTAATGCTCTTTAACGGCGCATTGCAGCTGGTCACTGCCAGTCGATACGGCGATCCTCGGCTACGATCTTCATCATCAGCCGGTGCGAAGGATTTAATGCGGATGGCGATTGAGAATCGGCCTCAGCCAGGCCGTGCCGTCGTGAGCGCCCGCGAAGCCGCCCGCATGCTGCGCCGAGACGTGCGAACAGTCCGTCGAATGATCCAAGCCGGCGACATCGAGGGAGGGGCGCACCTGGGGCCCAAACAGCGACGATGGTATGTCTACCTCGACCAACTCACCTCGACGTCTGGTCCAGCCAGGGTATTGCCGGTCGGGGGCGATCACGCCGGCGACGCGTCGCTGGACGCTGAGTTACGCGTTCTGCGGGCTGAAAACGACGATTTGCGGGCGCAAGTCGTTGCAGCAAACGAGGCTGCCCGGCTGATGATGGCCGCGCATGCAATGCTTTTGGAGGCCGTTGACCAGCATCGCGTATCGGCCGTGGAGATGGCCGGCGCAGCCGATGGATACCGAATGGCCGCCGAGGGTTACCAGGTGTCTGCCGAGCGTTACCGCCAGGCCGCCACGGGGTTTCAGGCCACGTCAGAAAGGCTGATGAGTGTGATCGCCCAGTATCGCGATGCGCTGTCGCAATTCACCACGCCCGGCAATCTCGGCTCGCTAACTGATGAGTGAGTGCAGCCGGGGCGGACTCCCTGCCGGATCCCCGTCTGGCGCATGGACATTGGATAATGCGCACATAACGAATCGCATTTGGCCCCGGTCATAGGCCTGGCACGAACTTTCGCAGTTCCTCGATTTGGTAGTCGATGCTGTAGGTCGGGGGCAGGTTCCAGCGCGGGACGATGATCTGCATGACAATTTGGTCGCTGAGCAGTTCGTAGAGTGTTTCGGTGTCCTCGGCCAGCCAGGCTTCCATTATGCCGCTGTCTGGCTGAATTTCGAGCTCTGCCTGTTCGGCTCCGCTGCCTTCGGGGATTCGTTTTGGATAGGCCTTGCCGTTGATGATGACAACGCCCTGGGTTTCCACGCCGACGGTTTGCGCCTCCACTGGCAGCCGTTCTGGCGGCGGCGGTGTCGGCAGCGGGGCTTCGGGCCGGGGAGAGTCGCGCCAGGAGGTTACCCGCTGAGGGGTGGTGCCGACTTGGCGGGCCATGGCCCGGATTCCGCCGGCGCGGTCGATGGCGGCCCAGCGCTCGAGCCACATGCGTTCGACGCCGGGTGGCATTGCGTCATGGCGTGCCCGGCGGGCGATGGTGCGCGCGGAGACCCGCGGCCGGCCGGTGTGTTGGGCGACGCGGCGGGCCATCTCGTTGCGGGCGCGGCGTGCGGCTTCGGCGCGGCGCAGTCGCTCGGGCGCTCGGGCCCACGCTCCTCGCATCTCGCGGTAGCGGCGTTCGGTCAACGCGTCCATGGCGGCCCGAAACCCTTCCCCCACAGGCTGTTCGGGAGGCTGTTCGGGCCCGGTCTGGGCCATGCGGGCGAATCTCATGCCGGTGTTGCCGCAGTGGTGGCCTTGATCCGATAGGAGCCGTTGGCGCGGGTACCGTCATCGCGAAGCGGGTCCTCGAGGACGCTGGTGTCTGTGTCGGCGGGGACGCGATAGAACCAGGCGTCGTTCAAGCATTCGTTGGGATATAGGTCGTGTTCCCGGGCGATTCGGGTGGCGTAGCGCAGGGCGCGCCAGCGGGTCAGGCCCTCGATCGCCGCGTACCAGGCCGGCTGCTGATGGTGCAGGTACGGGTACTTCCACGCGCCGGGCCCGACCGCGGCGAGCCGACCAAGGTAGCTGGTGTAGATGGCCTTGATCATTTCCTCGTAGTCGTCGCGGCCCTGCAGGCGTGCGGCGGCCAGCTTGGCCCGCAGCGCCCCTGCCCACCCTTTGAGCCATTGGTGCTGTTCGGGCCATACCCAGGCCGCCTCGATCTGGAGCTCAGCGACGGCGATGCCGGCGCCGCCGTTCTCGGTGGGTGCGATGAGCTGCTGGACATCGACAGTGGTGGCCCAGAAGGTGGTGGGCTTTTTCCAGGACATTCCGGGGTGCGGGACGGGCAGGCGGCGGTGCAGCCCGTCGAGGTCGTCGCCGGCGGGCACGCTGACCTTAAACATCCCGAACGGTGGGCGTTGCTGGTTGAATACGCCCGGATCCGGCCGCATCCATGCTGGTTTTCCGTAGCCGAGGTAGAGTCCCTCGGCCGAGGGCAGGTAGGCGGCCTGCTGGTCGAGCTCAACGTCGATGCCTTCGCCGAGTGAGCGGTGGCGTCGTCTCCAGCTGTCGGGGTTCCACCACGGAGACGGAAACCTGCCGTTCGGGGCGATCTCGGCCGGCAGCGGGCTCGGCAGCAGTGGGGGCGCTGTGCGGGAGTTCTTGGGCTTGGGGCGGGCCCGTTTCATCCATGCCTCGGCGATTTGTACGCCCACCCGTGACCAGCGGGGTGCGGGTAGTGCCCCTTCGATGCTGTGTAGCCATTCGATGCGATCGGCGAGCAGGTGCGCGGCCTCGATCTCGTCGTCGGGCAGTTCGGTGGGAGTGCCTGCGATGCCGATCACGCCTCGGTCCTCCGGACGCGACGGGGAGGGGTCGAGGTGGGTGAAGGGCATCAGCACGACGTCGGCCTCATGGCGAATCTCGGCGTCGTCAGCGCCGGGCCATTGGCAGGTGAAGAAACCTGATTTGTGGTACTTGATGGTGGCGCTGAAGAACTTTTCGACGGTGTCGGCCAGTGTGTCCTCGGTCAGCCCGTCGATGGGAAAACCTATGGCATCCAATGCTTCTGGGGTGATCCAGATTTGCGGTGCGCAATCGTCGGGCTTGTGTGCCCACTGGTAGTTCGCGGCGAGCTTGCCCAGGTCGCTGCCCTGGCTGAGTGGGCGTGAGATCACCAGGCCGGCAGGGGTGACGATGCCCTGACTGGTGGCGATGAGCGCGCGCCGGTCGGCTGCGGAGAAGTCGACGTCGTCCCACTGGCGTGAGCGCCGCGGCCATCCCGGGGATGCCTGCTCGTCGTCGGCCGCCGGCTCCGCGGTCTCTGTGATGGTGGCTGCGGGTTCGGTGGCCTTTCCGAGCCAGCGCTGCACGGTGGCCTCCCACCAGCCACGGGTGGCTCCCTGATCAGGGTCGCCGATCAGGACGTCCGCGTCGGGAAAGTCGGTGGGGATGCCTCGGCCGATACGTGCGACAACCTGCTGGCGTGAGAGCGCGACTATCGGCGATGACGCCGTGGTGGCGCGAGTTTCGATCAGAAACGTGACCACGTCGTCGACGTCGTCGCCCTGCTCGAGCAGCCACCGGCGACCATCCTCGGTGATCAGATAGGTGCTCATCCTCGGCTCCTCGTGTTGCGTTGGGTTGTTCGGGCCGGCGGCGGCACTTGGTTGACCAAGCCGGCCGGCAAGCGTCCGGCACGCCACTTGGCCCGCAGCCGCTCTACCGCGACTGCGGTGCGGCCCACGGCCAGCGCGGCCTCGGTCACCGTCAGCGACTCGTCGAGCGCGGCGCGCGCGTCGTCGATTGACCATGGGGTGCGCTGCTTGTCGCCGCCGGCGGTGCGTTGCGCCCGGTTCTCGGCGTAGCGGCGCCGTTCAGCCGCAGAGCGCCGACGCTTTTGTGATTCAACCAATTTGAGCAACCTTTGGCTCGCGCCGGAAATCGTAATCCCCATCGTATGCCCTCAGCCTAAAAAGGTACAGAGGTTGAGGGGTTAGCCATGTTGGCGAACCGCGACAGGTGCAATTGGTGGGCCAACGTAATTCGGCGGGTGGGCCCGTTGCGGTGTTTGGCCACGATCAGGTCGGCCTCGCCGCTGCGGGGATCGTTCGGGTCGACCAGATCCGGCCGGTGAATCAGGATCACGACGTCGCTATCCTGCTCGATCGCGCCGCTTTCACGCAGGTCAGATAGCTGCGGACGTTTATCGGTGCGTTGCTCTGGGCCGCGGTTGAGCTGGCTGAGCGCCACCACTGGCACCTCGAGCTCTTTGGCGAGCAGCTTCAGGCAGCGCGACAAATCCGACACTTCCTGTTGGCGCGATTCGTAACGGCGGCCCGAGGTCATCAATTGCAGATAGTCGACGACGATCAGTGACAGGTCGGCCTTCTGCTTGAGCCGACGGGCCTTGGCGCGGATCTCCATCATCGTGAGGTTGGCCGAGTCGTCGATATACAGTGGCGCATCGGAGATTTCGCCCATCAGCCGCGCCAGAGTCACCCAGTCGTTGTCGCTGAGATGCCCCGACCGCAGATTGGCCAGTTTGATCTTGGCCTCCGCGGACAGCAGCCGCATCACGATCTCGGACTTGCTCATTTCCAGCGAGAAGATCACGGCGGCGCGGCGGTGCTTAATCGAGCAGGACCGCAGCAGATCCAAGGCCAGAGTCGAGTTATGGGTAGGCACCATGGCCCGTCCCACCAGATACAGGTGGTTGGCGTTGTCGACCTGCACGCAGCGCACCGGCACCGGATGGCGGGCTTCCACGGCGACGATCTCGTGGGCGCCGCCAACGACGTCGATGCGCTCGCCCAACCGTCCTCGCGCGACGACATAGCCCAGTGATCCGAGTAAATCGATTGCCAGTGTCCGGTCTTGGGGAGCACGCCACCTTGGTGCGATCGAGAACCCGTCGCCGGCGCGCCCCCTGCGATCAGCGCCGCTGGCGTCCAGCAATCCGCGCAACATGTCACGACGCTGAGCCAGTGAGCCGCGCAGGTAGTGCCACACCGTGTAATTGCTGACCGCGCCCGAGGCTGTGGTTTCTCCGCCCAGCCAGCGCCCCACCGCATATGGCGATACCGCCAAGGCCGCGGCCGGCGGCAGTTCCACGGCCGCGGCCGCCCGCACACGATCGCCAGGCCGCAGCTGACTGCTGGTGCGTAACCCGGCGGTCGTGGGCCACTGATGTTCAGCGTCGGCGGTAATGACCGTGCCGTCACCGAAGGTGATGTCAAAGCAGGGCCGCCCCAGCATCACACCGGTGGCGGCAACCACCCGTGTCGGCTGACCGTCGGCACCGAGCAGCTGCTGGCCCACCCTGACGTCGCCCATGGTGGTCCAGCCCGCCGGTGTCGGCAGCGCCGTGTCCAACGCCAAGGCCTTGCCCACCCCGGGCCGCGCGGCCACCACCACCAACTGGCCCGGATGCAGCCCCTGGGTGAGTTCGTCGAGCTCGACGAAACCGGTAGGCACGCCAACGTTGAGGGCGCCCTGGCTGGACAACGCATCAATGTCGTCGAGCGTCGACTGCAGCAGATCGCCCACCGCGACGTAGTCCTCGCTGAGCCGCTGCTCGGTTACGCCGTAGATCTCGGCCTGGGCGCGATCGACAACCTCGCTGACCTCGGCGCCCTCCGCGCCGGCATAGCCGTACTGCACGACCCGGGTTCCGGCTTCCACCAGCCGCCGCAGTATTGCCTTCTCAGCGACAATTCCGGCGTAGTACCCCGCGTTAGCCGCCGTGGGAACCAACGCGATCAACGTGTGCAGATACGGTGCGCCGCCGATGCGGGCCAGCGCGCCGCGCCGATCGAGCTCGGCAGCGACCATTACCGCGTCAGCGGGTTCCCCGCGGCCGTACAGACCCACGATGACATCGAAAATCACCTGGTGATTCGGTCGGTAAAAATCATCCGGCCGGATCCGCTCGACGACATCGGCGATCGCATCCTTGCTCAGCAACATTGCGCCGAGCACAGACTGTTCAGCCGCCAGATCCTGCGGCGGTTGGCGACCAATGTCACCACCAACAGCAGCGGGTCGATCAACCCCTACGACGCTCATGCGGCACACTTCCTGCGCGACAAAATCTCTCGGATTTCCGCAAGCGCCGCAGCGCGTACTTCCGCGCTTGCACACACGACCGCCGGCTTGAAGTCGTCTGGCGGCGCAATCGGGCCGCAGGCCTCGACCGCCGGGGTCGCCGGCAACTGCGCGAGCCGAAATGCCAAGAAGCCAGCCGGGTTAGCGATGCGGTCTGGCCAATGCCAGCCCCGCTCGCGCATCGTGGCATTCATCGCCGAAACCAGCTGGTTGCCGGTCCAATCGGCCAATCGAAGATGGCTGCGCTGCAAAACATCACACCAGCGGCCTGGGTGCGCTGTGCGCAGACCGACGCAGTGCGCGGCCAGATACGCCGCCAAGCGTTGGGTGTGTAAGTTGCGCGGCTCGGTCTGTTGTGGGCGCCGACCCCGTCGCGGATTTTTGGTTGGTGAGTGATTTTCCCGGCGGCGCCGAGGGGCGCCGCTTGGAGAGTTCTTACCAGCGTGACAAACACGCTGATAAGAACTACGAGAGGGAAGGGCGCAAACCTGTGTGCGCCGACTCACCAGATGCCACACCGACGGCCGGTTACGGCGGCCGCCAGCATGACCGTATCCACGGGAAGCCTCCATGGCCCACCCGGCGGCAGCCAGGATGCGCCGTGCAGTCTGCACAATGCGCACACACACGACGGCCGAGTCGGCGATCCGCGCATTCGTCACCGCCACATTGCGTCCGCTAGCCCCGTCGGCGAAACGTGCCAGCACCCGCACCACTCGGGCGAATCGGGCGGCGCTCAAATGTGCAGCGCGCAGCGCCGCCCGGCCCTCCTCGGTATCCGCCCACGCAATTACCGACGCGATCCACACGCGCCGCGAGAGCCACTGCGGCACCGCAGCCGGCACCGCGGCATGCTGCTCAAGCCAGGCCGCGAATTCTTGCCGGCGCGCGACCCGCACAGTCACAACCGGCCCGTCCCCGCTGGTCAAAAGGCCGCCAGGGGACCATTGCGGCGTGTTTCTTGAATTGCTATCAGGGTATGACTTACCCTGAGACCGGCACCCGTCCAAGGTGAAAGTCCCTTCGGTTCGCGAGGGGCACCGAGATATCGAGTTGGCGCTCGAATCTCACAGGCCCGGAGGTCGCGCTCCGGGGATCGCTACAACTTGCTATCCCAACCCCTTCGGGGGTTGGCCTGTGATGGCAGCCCCTCTATGTAGTTGTTCTGTCCTCGCGGCCAGCGATGCCGGCCGCGTCAGTTAGTAAGGTCGGCTCCTTTCTCGAACGGCGATAAGTCGTCATCGCACCCATGCCCTTGGGTGGTGACTGATCGACATGAGCCAGACGCGGTGAATGCCGATGCGGCCTCTTGGTTGATACGGCAAGCGGCGCAAAGGAATTGCCGTGCCCAGCGTATCGACGAGCAGCGTTGATCGCCCGAGCGCGCAAGCTGCAAAGCGAACACCGCGGAGCGGCAATGGCTTTCGTGGACCAGAACAAGACGCATCGCATGCGCGGTCATGGGTTGGTCCTGCCGCTGGTATTGGAATAGCCCGTAGTGCTGCGACATTGAGCCGCCACGATCAGTGAACAACCTGACGGCCCGCCGCCTACCGGCCTCCCGAGTGTGGACATTTACACACCGGGATGGTCGCACGACAATGCGCGGGTACCCGCGCACGACACGCGGAGGCCGCCTGAGATTCTTGTCGCCGGTCCAGTCCCCGCCGACTCTGCGGCGACCACATTCAAGGTAGACAAACGGTCGATTGACGGCCATCACGACACCTCGGGGAATTGCCGCGGAAACGGTTCCGGCCAGTCGGACGGCTCAGCTCCTTTGCCGCTGCAGCCCCACTGGCGGGCAAGCACCGACCCGGCCTGCTTGAAGTAAAAAGCCACGCCAGCAGCAGCACACTGGTCGCGCAGAAGGCGAGCCCACTTAAGATCCATCGGCCGCGCTCTGGGCCCTGATTCCCCACCCACGATCACCCAATCGATCCCGGTGAGATCAAGGCTCGTCAGCGGGCCAAGCAACGGCTCCAGCGAGAGAAACCGCACAGCGGCAGGGATGGCCCGCAGAACATCAGCTCGCCAGCAATAATCGTCCGATTCGATCGACGTGCCGACCCAAACATTGGGAAGGGGCCACGGTGGTGACCACAGGTTGTCGCGGTCAGCCTTGATGATGGTCCACCTGCAGCCGCGCCCCGAGTCGCCGGCCACCCGTGCGCCACCTAAATCCAGGCGCCACCGGCCCAGGTGCGCGGGTGTTCTGGCGATGATCTCGGTTGCCTCGCGCGCCACCGCGGCAACGAAATCTCGGTCCGCCAGCATCTTCGCCAACCGCCGCGGCCGCTTAGTCAGAACTTGGTACTCATGGCGCGCTGTAAGCGCCATGACCGCCCAGATCCGTGCTAGTGCAACGCTGCTGACGTGCACATGTCCGACGTCCGACATGCTGTTAACAAACACCCTTCGTGGTGTTCGCCAACACAACGGCTCATCCATGACTCTGGGATGGACGGTGACACCGAACCCCGGTCCGCTGGTGCGGGGATCGCCGTCGACCTGATACTTCGCGGACCCCATCGCCTTCAGACGCTTAGCCAGCGCCAACGCATAGCAGTGATCGCACCCGGGCGAGATCCGATCACAGCCGGTCGTCGGATTCCATGTCGACTCGGTCCACTCGATGCCCGATGCGCTCATGCGGACCTCCTGATGAGGGCGGCGGGCCTCACCCATTGCTCGCGAATTGTCTCGAGGTACTCGTCGGCCGTAACCTCGGGCGAAATCGTTTCGGGCAAAGGCGCATTGAGTACTACAGAGCCGGCCGCATCTTGAACCGATGGTGCCGCCGTGGCGGCGCGGCCGGGTGCCGGGCGGAGGCGAAAGCACAGTCCGCTGTGCCGCGCCATGGCGGCCACGAGATCGGCGACGGTGAGTTGGTCAGGCATCACACCGCCTCCCATAGCGTCCGCTGCACGTTATGTTCGGTGGTGTGGATCCGTGGGCGGCCGGGCATATTCCACCCCTTCCGAGGCTTTCGCTCGGCGACTACACGCCACCCGGCGGCGCGAAGCGAGACACCAGACTCGCTCGCCAGCGTGTAAGTGATCAGTCGCCGATAGCCCAGCGCCTTGGCAGCGCGCCACGCGGCGCCATAAAGCATCGAATTAGCATTGCGGGGCAAGCCTTTCGTGCATGTTCGATTCACCTCAAGAGTCCAGCCGTCATCGAAAAGTCGCGCCACAGGACGACCGACCATCGCGACGCCCACAATTTCGCCGCCGCGGGCGACTCCGATGCTGAACTTGTGACCGGTCGGCGCCGGATGGTGCCGGTGATGACAACCGACGAAGTCAACCGCTTCATCGAAAGTGACGGGACACAAGTAGAGGTCAGACATTAAACCGCCTCCAGGTCGAACAGCGACGGGTGGCCTAACGGCCGGTTAGACCAGATGACTTCAGTGCGGGCTTGATCGCAGCGTGCATGTCCGCTCATGGTTGGGATTTCGATTCGCCACCATCCGCCGAGCGCGGCATCGTAGAGCTCGTTGGAATAGCCACTGACAACGACGGCGGCCCGGGCCCCGAGCAGAGCCTCGAGCAACTCGGTGTGCTCCGACTTGCTGGTCATCTCGAATCGATAGTTGCGGTGCCGCGTGCTACCGAGGTACGTCGGATCGACGTAGAGGCAGACCGCCTCGAACGTCCCGTAGGCCGCGATTACCTCGAGAGCTGGGCGGCATTCGAGACCAACCTTGTGCAGGCGCTCGGCCGCGGCGGCCATGCGCTCGACGTAGGCCTCGAGGTAGCCGGGCATCGACGTATGTGTGCCGGATGGGTCGATGTAGTAGCGCCAGCCGGTCTTACGCAGCGTTCCGGTGCGGCTCTGGCTGATCTGTACCCAGACGCGGCGTGCCCGCTCCAACTCATCGAGAGCATCATCGAACGATGTCGCTGCCGCGGCGTGCTCAGCCCGTGAATGCGGCGTCAGCGCGCAGACCCGGGCGAGTTCGGTTGGCCGGTCGCGCAGCACGCGCCAGAAGCACATGAGGCCGCCGTCGATGTCGTTAACTGTTTCAATCCGGCTCGGCGGTTTGGCGAGCAGCACTGCGAGGCTGCCAGCGAATGGTTCGACGTAGTGCTCGTGGGGTGGTAGCAGCGCGGCGATCTTCGCGGCGAGCCGTGTCTTGCCGCCGAAATAGGCCATAGGTGGTGCAGTCACAACGCAACCCCCAGCGATTCCGCCACCACGCCGATCAGATCCCGTGAGCACGGCGGAGTTACGGCCGCGCCGGCCTGGCGAACCTGAGCCCGCTTGTTGCCTTTGAGGATGTAGCCGCGCGGGAAGTCCATTGCCGCCGAGATTTCATGTGGCTCCAACATGCGGAACAGGACATCGTTGATGTCGAGAGTCGCGCAGGTGAGCAACGATTGATGGCCGCGCGTGGTGATAGTGCGGGCATACTCGCTTACTGGCGTGATCATCTGAGCTGGGTTGCCACGTGCGGTGTTGTGTCGCATCAGCAGCGCGTGTCGGTCCACCGCAGTGACAGTCGGCAGGGCAGCGTCGGTTGACCTGCTCGTGCCATTGCCGTAGTAGGTCATTACCAGGCCGTGATGGTTGCCGGACGCTGTCACGGTGGATAGCGCTGCTGAGACCGGGCGGTGCTTGCTTCCCCCTCCGCGCAGTTCTGCGATGAACGCGAGCCCGTCATTTTCCCGCGTAGTGCGGGCCGGCATCGGCTCACGAGCAGAGGTCGGCTTGTCACGCCAGGTGCCACCACACGGCACCAGCAACGCAGTTTCGTTGCGGCTCGTCATGGTGCGGGCGGAATCAGCGACTGGGCGGGCGGCGGTCTCGCCGGCGCGGCCTTCGACCGGCACTAATAGCGGCGCCCAATACTTCTGGATGCCGGCTTCGACCCGAGCCATGGTCCTCGGGGCCAGCGGCGACAAGACCACCTCACCGGTCGTCTTGTTCTTGAACTCCCGCAACGGCTTATCGCCGATCCGCTGGCCCTGGATCGCCCAGTCGATGGCCTCCGCGGCCGGCCGGTAAAACGGCTCAACGACTCGATGACATCCGGTCCGGGAGCAGGTATAGATGTATTGCGCCCGATACCGCCCCCAATGAACCGGCTTCTTCCATACCTGCCGAGAATCGACCTCGCCATGGTCGGGGCACACGGCCCGCGGCCGCAGCACCCGATCCAAGTCTGGTGGACGATTTCCGTTGCGCCATAACACAATGTAGATCCGATCCCGCGACTGTGGCGCGCCGGATCCGAAGACCTGGGCATGCATGGAATTCAGGTAGAGGATGCGGTGGTTGTAGCCGATGGAATCCATTGCGGAAAGCCACGCGCGGAATGGCCGCCACAACGCGACCTCGACGACGTTTTCTACGATCACCGCTTGATATTCGTGGTGCTCAGAGAAGCGCACCACGTCCCACATCGTGGCCCGCGAGCGCTCTGCAGCCTCTTCGGGCAGCGTGTCGCCAAACAGGTCGGGCTGTTGCAAATCCGTGCGCTTCTTTCCCTGGGCGGAACTATGATGCGTGCAGCTCGGGCTCGCCCACAGAGCGTCGGTGCGTGGGAAGAGGCGGGGGTCGATTTGGGATAGGTCGGCTTGAATATGATCTGTCTCAGGGTGATTCGCCGCGTGTGACTCAATGGCCAGGCTCCAGTGATTGGAAGCGACCCGGACTTCGATGCCCGGCACCGACACCGCGCCGGTCGATGAACCGCCGGCTCCGGCGAACAGGTCGGTCAACGTCAGCGTCATGAGTCACTCCTCCTCGAAGAGGGCTGCGCGGTGCGCGACCAGTAGGTGGTCGCCGAACGACACTGTTTGCGGCACGCGGATGTGGTGGATGACAGCGCCGCCTACGAGCGCTAATCGAGCGTGGTGACGTGGATCCCGCCAGCCGCAGTCATCGCCTGGCGGTGCGTTACACACCGAACAGGTGTGGGCCAGCGCCGCGACAACTCGAGGGTCGCTGCGGTCAAGCAACCAATCCAGTTGTCCTACCGCAACGCCATACGTGCGAAAGCCGCTGCCGGGGCGTGGGTTCCGAGCTTCAGCCGCCGACGACAGCGGCACGTTGAACTGCAGGCCTACGCTCATTGGGTGGGCTCCGCCATAGCGGCGGCGAGACGTAGCGCCGCGATCAACGCGTCGACGGTTTCGGTGGTCACCGTTTGGGTCCCGACGTCGATGAGGCGGCCGCCGACATCGACATAGCAACCGCCGCAGCGGATCCGCCGCACCAACCCTCGAGCGGTAACCGTCTCGGCAACACTGACAGACGCGCTCACAGCGGCCTCACCGACCGCAAAATGTCACCGGCCATCGCGATCGGTGCCCCGCACGACCGGCAGGCCGGGCGCCCGCAGCGCGATAGCCGCCGCGCAAACACCGCCGCTGACACCCGCAATGTCGACAGACAGTGGCCACACACGATCAGCACCACGTTGCCCAGCTCGTTGACCCCGCTGCAGCAGCAGTGGTCGACCGCATGGAATTCGGCCACATACCGGGCGGGCCGCGAACAACCGTGGCCGCACTGGCAGGTGATCACCGACCAATCCAGCCCGGCCAACTCGGCCGGCACCGCGTTACCCCCGGGCCTCACCGCTCGGACCTCGCGGTGTCCCGCTGGCTGTCGACGCGTCGGCTGGCCACTGCGATGGGCGGCCCATCGGGGACCACGGCAGCGTTCTGCTCCATGCGGCCAGGGCACCGCCTGCCTGTGCTCCTACACATGGCGATCGTCCTTTCTGACAGACCCGGTGAGGTCTGTCTTGCAATAGCGGCACTGGGTATGGATGTGGTGGGCGGTCATCGGGGTGCACCTTTGAGTCCCGGCGCGGCAGGCGCTGACCAGCTCCAGCCGGGCAGCGCTTCGAGCGCCGCAACACGATGCGCGGCAAGGGTTCCGGCGCGCTCGGCGCTGCGCTGGTTATCGACCCATTTGCCGAGTGGATCCCCGCCAGCGGTGCGGTAGTTGCGGGGCACACGCAGGTGACCGTGCTGGGCGGCGAAACGGGCCAACTCGGCCAGCCCGGCGCACCACCGGGCTTCCAGCAGGTCCCACTGCCATCCGGGCAGCGACTCCAATGCCGCCGTCCGCTGCGCGTCGAGCTGGCCGCGCGCGTGCGCGTAGCGCTGCTTGCTGACCCACTCCCCGAGCCGGTAGCCCTGCTCGGTGACGTAGTTTTGCGACGGGCTGGCCTGCCCGGTGTCGGCGGCGAACTCCGCCAATTGCGCGAACCCGTACTCCCAGCGTTGCCCGGCGGGCCGCCATTGCCATCCGGGCAGCGACTCGAGTGCCGCCGTCCGCTGCGCGTCGAGCGTGCCGGCGGCGTATTCGCGGCGCTGATCACTGGCCCACTGGAACAGCAAAAACCCGTCATAGCAGCGGTGGTCGCGCGGGATGCGGGTGTGGCCATGCTCGCCGGCGAAGCCCGCCAGCTTGTCGAACGCGTCGGCCCAGGCCGCCTCGTGCAGATTCCACACCCAGCCGGGGGTGGAATCCAGCGCGGCGATCCGTTCGCCGGTGAGCTGGCCGCGGCGGCGCCGCTGCCCACGCACCCACGCCCCCAGCGGGTACCCCGACTCGGTCACATACGATGCGGGCACGCGGGTGTGGCCGTGCTCCTCGGCGTAGGCATGCAGTTGTTCGAGCCCGAAATCCCAGCCCGGAGACAGCAGCCGTAACGTTTCCACCTGCAGGGCGGCCAGCACCGCGTCCGCAGCCAGGCCGCCGCCGACGTCAACCACCTCCAGCCGCCCCCCACCGACGTGACCGCCCCCATGACTGCAGTCCGGTGTGTGCCGGCGCCGACGCGCACCGCGGCGCAGCTCGGCCACCAGCTCGGCGTCCTGGTCGGCCAACGCCAACAGCGTGCGATACACGTGCCGAAAACTCGAGGACGCCACCTGCTGCGCGACATCCGGACCGCCGGCCTCGAGGAACACCGGCAATACGATCACCGCTGGCTCCGGGCGGGACGGATCCACCCGCAGCGCCCGCCCCACAGATTGGATGATGTCGATCTGTGAACTGCGGGGGCTGGCGAACACCACACCGTCGAGTGCGGGAACGTCGACCCCCACACCCAGGCAGCGAACATTGGACAGCACCGCCCACCGGTCGCCGCCAGGTTCGGCCAGCACCGCTAAACACTCTGCGCGCCGCCGCGCACTCGTGGTGCCGTCGATGTGCATGGCCACCACCCGGTCGGCGAGCTCGTCGCCGGCCTGCGCCAGCGTATCGGCGAGCCCGCCGCTGAACCGCCGCGACGCCTCAACACTGTTGTGAAACACCATGGTTCGCCGCAGTCCGTAGGTGCGGGCCGCCGAGGCGACCGCCAGCTGTGTGGCGACCTGATCCGTCGACACCACCCGGCCGCCGATGTTGATCGGCTGCAGTGGACCGATTGCTGCCCGCACCTCGGCGTCGGTGACCGTCACCACCGCCACCACGTAGTCCGACAGCAGCCGCGCGTCAATGGCCGCCCGCACCGCCAGCGGCGCCACCACCGGCCCGAACGCGCCGGGGTCGTCCATGCACAACGCGCCAGCCGAGCGGCCGCGAATCCGCGGAGTGGCCGTCAAAAAGATCCGCACCGCCGCCGGAACCTTGCTGTCGTGCACCACTGTGGCGAAAGCAGCCTCGAATTGCCCTGCTGCGCAGTGCGCCTCGTCAGCGACCACCACATGCCACGGCGCCAACCCGTGATCGCGGTGGGCTTCAGCGATGCGGGGGCTCGACTGATAGGTCGCGAACACCACAACCTGCGGATCGGTCGGGCGGCGGATCTGCTGCTGCTCCCGTGTAACCCAGCCCGCCAGCGCCGCCGCACTAGTCGACACCGGAACATGCAAATCCGTGCTGGACACGCTGCGGTCATGGCACAACACGAACACCGCCAGCGGCCGGGCGCTGTGGCGCACCCAGGCCCGCATCGTCTGCGCCAGCAACGCCACTGACGGCACTAACACGAGAATTGCCGACCGACCATGCCGCCCCAGATACTGGGCAAGGCGTTGCCCGAGAAGGGTTTTGCCGGTGCCGCACGGCAACGCGACCGTCACCCGATCGTGTTCGCCGAGATGACGCATCGCCTCGGTGAACGCCGCCTGTTGATGCGGCCGTAGCGCCAACGACACCGCCGTAGCCGGCCCACCGCCCTCACCGGCGGCGGTGTCCTCGAGCCTCAGCGGCAGCAGCTCCGCAGTCGCGGTCATGATGCGGCCCCCGCGGCATCCGGCATCGGCTGTGCGGTGTTGTGCCCGCCCTGCGACGCGTCACAGCTATTGCCCCAGATGACAGCATCGATGGCGTTGGTGATCACCTGCGGCGCTTCCTGCAGCAGCATGTGCCCAGCCCCGGCGATCTGCACCAAGGTGGCGCCCCCAATTCCGGCGGCCAGATCACGGGCGTGCGACGGCGGTGTCAACAAATCGGCGTCACCAGCGACGACGATGCACTTCGCGGTGATGCCCGCCAGGGTCGAATACTGGTCGTAGCCACGCAAAGACCGCAGAAAACCAGCCTTGGTGGCTAGCGGTGTAGCGTTGATCGCCCCGGCGGCAACCTCGACCAGCGCCGCCCTCCCCATGCCGCCGGGGCCGTACCCGCACCGTGCCAGCTGCCGCCAGATCGGCCTGGCAACAGCCCGAACAGCCCCATCGCAGCCCGCTGGTGCCCGGCGCACCAGACCATAGGCAATGTCGACGGCAGGTGTGGCGAGCAGCCGCCCCAACCCCCGCTCGGCGAGCCTGCCTGCAGCGGTGGCGACAAGAACCAGCCCCTTGGGCTCGACCGGACGATCACACGCGGGTCGGCCCAGGTAGGCCAGCGCGGTCATGCCGCCCAAAGAATGACCCACGAAACAAACCCGGCCTCTAACCCCAAGAGCCACCTGCAACTCGGCGAGATCCGCGGCGAGCCGCTCAACGGTGTAGGTGTTCATCAGCGCTTGCCCGGAATCGCCGTGGCCGCGGTGGTCGTAGGCGATGATGCGAATATCGGTGCCCCACCGGCGGAGCAGTTCCCTGATCTGAAGGCTCCACGAGACGCGGTTCAAACAGCAGCCATGCAGTAAAACCACTGTGCGCGCCGCCGTGCACGAACCGTACTCACGCACCGACAGCGCCACCCCATCGCTGGTGGTGACCACCTGGCTTAGCGGCGCAGGCCTGGTGCCGCGGATTTCGGCTCGGGCGGCGGCTGGCCTCGATGCACGAGAGCCCCCAAGCGGCGGCGTGTAATCGAAACCTGTTGCGTTGGCGAACATTTAGCACACGCACCCCGTCATATGCCCAGGGCAGCCAGCGGCGTGAGCATCCCGCGGTGCTCGTCGCCCCGCATCGACAAGCGTGCGCCAACCGTCATTTGGGGCAGCCCAGAACCGGTACACGCCGCCGCAGCCGAGCCTGTGAACAGTGACCGCTACCACGTCCGGGTATGTGGTGACGCCACGCACCCGGCCCCGCTGGGGGTCACGGGCCGACAAAATATGGTTCGGCACCAAATCCTTGGCAGCGCAAGCCTTCCCGCGAAGAGAAGGGGCCATCAGCGGCACAGCGTCAGGGCCCCGGTAAACGGGTAGCGTGGTCACGACGCTGCCCTCACCGCTGGCGGTTCGCCGGTCAACAGATGGATCGTGTGATCACGCCTGGCCGCCTTGTGTGCCCGCACATACGCCACCAGCGCCCAGCGCAGCGACTCGATGTCACCGACAAGGCCGGCGTGACTGGGGATGCTGTCCCAAACCCCGCAAAGCCGGCGTGATCTCATCACCCCAGCTGGCCCTGTGGTTGTCACCGCAGCGCCAAAAAGGTGGCATGTCACAGCAGGCCCTCCTTCAAGGTTGGGGTGATGATCGGCCGGCCAGCGCCGGCACCGCAGGACACGAAGTCCTCGCCCAGGCCGTCGACGTCGTCGCCGCCGCATACCCACAGCACTCCACGCGCGCCGGTTCCGCGAAGCCCGGTAATCAGGCCGCTGTCCTCAAGGACACGCAACTGCCGGTAGATGCTTTTCGTGGTGCGCCGGGCGCGGGTCCGATAACGGCCGGGCTGGTCGTCGAGGACCGCGGCCGCCTGGCTCCACCGGGTTGCGTATTGACACACCGGATTGCACGGCACATCAACGACCACATCCTTGGCGGGCAGGCGGGCGGCCAGCGCGCCGGTGGTGATGGCGCCGGCGCGCTCGATCTCCTCAAGCAGTAGGCTGCGCAACTGGACAGCATCCAAAACGGCGGTCATGCCATGCCTCGCCTGAGCCGGCGCCGCTCCCGCTCCGAAAGCCCACCCCAGATCCCGAACCGCTCGTCGTGGGCCAACGCATACTCCAGGCACTCCGTCTTGACCTCGCAGCCTTGACAGATCCGCTTGGCCTCACGGGTAGATCCCCCCTTCTCAGGGAAAAACGCCTCAGGATCGGTCTGGCAACAAAGCGCACGGTCCTGCCACTGGCAGTCATCGTCCGCGGGCAGCAAGCCGGCAAATCCGGAAGGGATAAGCGCCCAACCTCGCCGGCCACCACCTGGGAACGAGCCATCCGACCCCGCTGGCACAGTGGTGCCACGGCGTTCACCATCACAGGAGGCGGTCATGCTGAGGCCTTCGTGAAAGCACATCCATCGCCGACGAGTTCGACGCCGCTACCGGCACATACCGCCCATCCAGCCCGGACCATGTCGTCGCGGACACTGTCACTGGGCTCAAACCGCGCCATCGCCGAGATCTCGTCATAGGACAGCACCCGGTCGTAGCTGTACCAGGCATATGGCCGGTTATCGGGGGCGATCAAAAGCCAGCCAGGATGGGCCGCACCGGGTGTCGTGCTGCCAGCCGTGTCAGTGTTCATCGCCGGCCCTCCAGTTGCCGGTGTGTATCAACGGGGACTTCAGCGACGAACCGCAACGCCAGCACAGCAATCCCGTACGCCGCCAAAACCACCTTGCGCATCTGCTCGTCAGGCTCGATGTCCTCCGAAACCAGTGCCGCACATAGCTGCTCGTGCCGGCACCGGATAAACCCCCGACCCTCATGCGCCGAAACCAATGGCTTAGCCGGCTGGCCCAACTGAACCGTTTTCGACACCGCGGCCTGCATAGCGAGCCGGTCACGGGCATCCGACAGTGCATGTGGTTCGAGGTCGACGATGAGCCGCAAAGCCATTGCGCCGACCTGCACTGCCTCGGCACGGGCATGCTCAATCATGTTCGCGCGGACCGCGTCTGTGAGCTCATCGAGTTCCTCCTCGAGCACCGACACGGCTTCTGGCAGGGAATGAAACCGGTCAGGAAACCGCGTCCGGGAACGCCGCAACTCGGCGAAAACGAGCTCACCGGCGCGACAGTGAGCATCATGGCGAGCCGTGTCCCGGTATGCGGATTTGGTTGGCGAAAAAGCCCGCATATCAAGCCGCCTTCCGCGCCGAAGCCGGTCTAATAACAGCAGTGCACGGACCACACGCAGGCTCCTCGCGCAACCGCCAGCCACCCATGCACGCGCCGCACGGCGCAAGATGCTCAAGGCACACCACCTGCCCGTCGAAAAACACCGGCTCGCCCGGCAGATGCCCGCAAATCAAGCACCGCGTCTCGACGCTTTCAGAAATCAGTAGTGACATCGGCGTGCTTCCTGTCCGCTCACTTATCGGATGGTGTTGTCAGCAACATGTGCTGCACAGACGTGACATCGGGGCGTGAAAGCGCATGCGCACGGCTGTGAAAAGGTTGCCGCACAACAGCGAAGGCAGCGGCGAACACTCCTGCCGGCCAACGACCTGCACGGCCCGCCGCCACGCGACCAGGCCTGCGTGACTGGCGGCTACCGGCAAGCAACTGCTGCCACACCTCAAGACTTTCGCGCAGCTGCGCGGTTGAGCGCGGCTGCAGCACCGCAGCGCGCACATAGCGATACCGGATACCGAAATCGAGTATGAGAACAGCAATTTGGGCCTTCAAGACGGCGTCGGCCGTATACACCGCGGCAGTGCGGTCGTAACCGATTTGCGGTGGGGTGGGAAGCTGCGGCAACAGCTCGGCCACCAAAGGCCCAGGCAGGCCACTGCGGGCCGCGACTTCGACCTCACTTAACCAGGCCACCGACAACCCGGCGCACTGTGCAGCGGCGTTCATGCGGCGTACCCCAGTAGCTGGGCCCAATGCGGGTCATCGGCGTAACCCCATACCGGGCATTCCCGCGAAACCGGTGCGGTGGTTAAGCATTCGGGTGCCGTCGACGTCGGCACGTAGAGCGGATGGCTGGGCTGTCCACCAAGCGTCCAGCCCAGCACGGCCAATGACCGCCGGTGTTCAATGCAGAGCCGCCACAACAGGACCGCGACATCGTGGGCGCGGCCAGGCTCGGCGCCCGCGCCCCACGCCATCACGGTGAGGTCATTGTCGGCGCAAACCGCGGCAAGGTGCGCATCGTTGTCAGGCCCGATCGGGTCGTCCTGATCATGCAGTGCGGCAGGAGTTTTCGACACGAACCCATACAGGTTTGCGATGTCGATGCCGCCATAGCCCCAGGCGCGGGCGAAACCGATGGTTCGCCGCACGGTGGGGTCGTCGCGGTGCTCGTTGGCATCGGAGCTGTTGAGCATCACCCAACCCAGCCTGGGCTGGGTGGAGTCCCATACCCGCACCAGCCGGTAGCGGTAGCGCCGGCACGGGCTAAACACCGCCCACGAATCGCGCGCAGCAGCGCGGGGAAACGGCAGATGCAGCTGAAGGTCGGTCATTAGTCGGCTAGGCATCACAGTCCTCCAGGTGCGCCCGGTGTGTACTCCAGGCCGCGGCTTGCGACGAGCACGGCGGGCCGCTCCATCCGCATTCGCAGTCCACCCACCAACCGCTCCACTTGGCTGCATCGTCGTCGCTGCTGACCGCGATGCCGCCATGAAAAACATGTCCGGCAGGTCCGAAAGCCACGGTGTCGTTGAGAGACTGCTCGCTCCTGAGGATGGGAGGTGCGAGCGTCGCCGTAGAGATGGCCATGCTGCGGCCCCGCCTATCCGGCGTTGGCAGCCGGGGCGAGAAGCGTTGCTGCGCAGGGCTGCCGGAGTAGGGGGTTGCGGGCCGCGGCGCGCCGCGCCGGCGTGCGCTCGCCGGCAGCGGGGACTGGATCGGTGGGCTTGGCGGCGAGGTCTTCGAGCGCGGCCGCGACTTCCTTGCCGGGTGAAGCGGGTGGCCCCATGGCCAGACCGGCGACGATGGCCAACTGCGCGCGGGTGCGGTTCAGGCCCGGGCCGGGCGCAAGCCGGTATCCGCCCCAGATGCCGAACTCGGGCAGGGGTTGAGCCAGTGCGCGTCGTGCGCAGCCGCGCTGGAAGTGACATGACCAGCAGGCCGCCACCGCGTAGGGGTCGGGTTTTTGCTCATCGGGGAACCACCGTTCGGGATCGGCCTTGCATGGCGTGGTCGCGCGGGCTTCCTCTGGGGGCATGACGTGCTTGGTCACCTTGTGCATGGCCGGTTCTCCTGTCGGCGGTTCGGTCGGGTGGCGGGGCTGGCGAAGGGCCGATAGCAACCGTTCGATCCGGGCACGTCGTTGATCTCGTCCGGTGGCTGCAATGTGGCGGCGGGGCCGATCAGTTGGCCGTTGCCGGAAATGATCGCGGTGTGGTCGCCGAACACGGCGATATCACCCTGCCGCAGGTCAGAGGGGTTAATGGCGGCGCTCAAGGTCGTGATCTCGGGGCCCGCCGGGGGCGAAATGGGCACAAGTGTCTCCTCGAACGAATTGCCATGAATGGAGGTGAATCGCAGAAATGAACCGCGAAAATGAAACTATTTGCGTGACCGGATGAGGTCGGCAAATTTTGCGTATGAAATGCGGTGATTAACCGCGTGTCAGCGTGGCCGCGTGCGGCGGGGTCTTGTGCTTGTTCTCGAGGTGGCTCCCTTCGTCTTCAGGGTGGCCTGACGAGATGAAGGTATCAAAGCGCTAAACAGGTTGGCAACAACTATTTTGAAGTTACCGCCTCGTGGACCTCGGATAAGCGTCTGACCAGGGAGACAGCGCGGGAGCGAGAATCCTCGGGCAGCTGCGGAATCAAAGGAGCCAACAGTGATAGGGCTTGTTCGACGCGGCTGCGGATCTCGGCGAACATCACCTGCCGCTCCGGCTCGGGCATCCCCTGGCGCCCCGCCAGGCCGACCGCGCTCTCGGCGAAACCCAGCACCGTCTCGGCCAGCTGCAAGGTCGCATCCGCCGAAGCCAACGGCGCTGACACGTGGATAGCGGCCTCGATATCGGCTTGTGAAACCCCGTACAGCTCGGCCAACTTCGGGATGAGGGTCCGCCCCGGCGCATATTTACCTAGCTCCCAGCCCGACACCGCCGACGGCGCCACTTCCAGTCGCTTGGCCAGCGCGGCCTGGGTCAGCCCGGCCGCGATGCGGTAGTGCTTGAGTTCCCAGCGCTGCCGCGACGGCAACTCCAGGAAATCAACGAGTTCGCCGCCGAAGAACTCAACCATCTTGTGCAGCAGCTTCATCGAGGGTGTGGAGCGCCCGCTGTAGAGGCTGCTTAACGTCGTCGGGGTGACGCCTAACGCGGCGGCGATGGCCTTCTTGGTCATCCCTGAGCGGTCACACGCCCGATGGAACGCCTTGGCGGAGAAGAAGTCGGAGGTGTTATCGGCCATCGCGGCGCCCGGTCGGGATCTGCAGCCAAAGAGTCTGCCCAGCCGGCGACAGCCCACGCCAGCCGGTCTGGACACAGCGAGACCCACCCGTGCTGGCCATGCCGGGACACGGTGTCACAACGGGGCTTTCAGATGGCCGTCGAGTTGTCGACACCCGCGCGGCCGTCGTCGTCGCCTGCCACATAGCGACCGGACGCCTGACGAATGTGCTCGGCGTGGCTCTGATAACGCCGAGATAGTTGGCTGCCCGATTCGAAAAAGGCGCTCTGGAATTCGGCGACGGCGGCGGTGAATTCTGCACCGACCGGACCGTAGCCGGATGTCATCGCTTCGATCAGTGCCGGGTCGGGCTGGCAGGCGGCCTGGACCTCGCCGGCCACCTGTTCATGCGCCTCGGCGAAGCGGATCAGGTCGTCTGTGTTAACCCGTAAACCCATGCCTAGAAGGCTATAGCCGCCGTGAAACGCCGAGCAAGACCACCAGGGAGCCTGTCCCAGCGAACCCCAACGGGCGCCCCGGCCTCACCAGGCGTCGGACCGGCGGCGGCTCTGGAGAACCGTGGTGCCGGCTGCCAGCATCGATATCTATGAGCGATGTGCTGCAGACCATCCTTGCCGACCCGGAATTACAGCAGTGGCCCAACCGAGACGCTGAATATGTTCCGGCAGTCGACGCCTGCGACATTGACGGCAGCCTTGCCGCGCACGGCGCCGAGGAAATCGATACCGCCGCGCCCGATGACCGCGAAGTCGCGATTAACAAGGTCCGCGCACTTATCGACCACACCGAGGATTCACCGGGCGCGCTCGAATCCGATAGCGCCGACCGCGGCCACCGCGATTCCCCACCCGAACCACCGCCGCCCGACCTGAATTCCGACGATGACGCCGACCGCGACGACCCGGACGACAGCGCCGCCGAGACGAATCCTGCCGAGGGGCCAGCGCGGGCGCCAAGCGCGGCAATGTCGTTCGATGACATCGCCCGCCGACCCAATGCAATAGCCGACAAATTCGGCGCAGCCAAAGACTGGCTCAAAGATGGCCAGAATTGGAAAAATCCGAAAATACTGGGAGCCGCCGCCGCAGCCATTATCGGTGTCGCCGCCCTAGGGGTCTGGGCAACCTCGACAACCCAACCCGCACCGCAGCCAACCGCCCAACTGGGCGCCCCCACCAGCGACGCCAAGCCCGCCGAGACAGCCCCGGCCCCAGCCGAGGCAGCGATCCCAATCAAGGCGGCCAAGGCCCACTGCCCAGCCCCCAGCTCCGACCCGATGAACGCGGTGCGGCCCGGTAGCGACCAACCATGGATCTGCGTGCGTGCCTGGCAGATCGACGGACAGATCCTCGAGTTGACCCTCGACGGCCCCTACGTCATCACCGCGGTGCGGATCCTGCCAGGGGTTGACAGGGAACTCGACGGCCAAGACCAGTGGCTGCGCTACCGCACAGTGAGCCGAGGCTTGTGGTCGTTTGACGACCCCGAGCACACCAAAGTTCCCCAGGTCACCGGGGATCGCCGCGAACTGCTGACGCAGCCAGTGGCACCGGCCAGCTGTGCCTCAAAGCCGAACGCCGACTGCCGGCTGGTCGCCTCGCATGTGTGGTTGACCATCGTAAAAACCACCCAACCCGCCAATCCCAACAGCATGCCCACAGCAGCGGCCGGCGGCGCCGGCGGCGACGACTTCTCGGCCTTCGGGGTCAGCCGCATCGAGATCATCGGCCACCCAGCCCGCTAAACGCGGCCCCAACGCCGGTGGTAGCACACCACCCGGCTATCCGCCCTGTTAGTTGCGCAGGTCGCCGCAGCCTGCCCGGCACCAACAGTCGACATCCCGCACCTGCGCGCCCACGACACACCCTGGCTGTGACCCGCTTTTCGATGGGCTCGGTAAGCCATTCGGGACACCCTTACCCAGCGCCGGTAGCTAACTAGGTAATTCGCTAGCCGCGCTGGTCTGGTAGCAGTTATCCATGCTGGTCAGCTAGCCCGCCAGCAACGCTGCCATGCCAGCACACCCGCAATCTAGCCCGCTTGCGACCCAACAAGCTGGCCAAGATGGCGATTCAGAAAGCTAGCAAGCTATCCGGCAAACCCTCGCTGTGAGCATCTCAGCGACCTTATCGCTTGTAATACAAGCTCAGCCGCTGAGCATAGCACACGGTGTCAAGACCAGCTAACCCTCTCCGGCCCCCTTAACCCGCCGCCGCTTCTCGGCTTGTCCGCCGTTGGCCTCGGTGTGCCGGCGCGTCCCGGGTCCGCATCTTGACCCACCTTGAGCAGCTCGGCCGCCCGCTCGCCGCGCTTCGGGTCCTCTGGAAAAACGTCCCCACCGTCGTCATCGTGTGATCTGTGAGTTTTCGCCCCAGCCCCCGCGCCCGGGCCCGCGCCGCCTGGACCCGCTACCGACCTGACCGCCGCACCGTGTCACGCGCAACCGTCCTGGCATGCCTGGCGCTGGGCGCCTACGGCGGAATGAACGCTGCCGCCACCAGCTGTTCCCCGCAGGCCGCGGTCACGCCCACCCAACTCGATGCCACCATCAACCGCAGCACCGCCGTCGAAGGCTTCGCCGACGCCTACGTCAACGTCTTCTTGGCCGGCAACACCAACAATCCCGCAGCCTTGGCGGCGTTCACCGGCGCCGACATCACGGCGTCGGCCTTACCGGTCACCGTCATCAAGACCGCGCCCTGGTCAGCAACCCCGCAACCCAGCGGCTTCAACAACGTCGACTACTGGTCCGTCGTCGTGGGAGCCTTCGTCAAACCCGTCGCCAAAGCACCCGAACTGCGCTTCTACCAAGTGCCCGTCGCCGTCATCCTCGGCGCCCCAAGAGCCACCAGTGCCCCGGCCATCATCAACGGCCCAGACCTCGGCTACGACATCCGCCTGGCCTACCCCGCGCAAATAACTCCAGGCGGCGACGCATATCAAACCATCGCAGATTTTCTAACCACCTGGCTCACCGCCACACGAGACCATCCCGCCAGCGGCGATATCAGCCGCTACAGCACCTCACCGTCAATCAAACCGTTCGAACACGCGCCTTTCACCACGATTTCGGTGCAATCAATTTTCGCCGCGACAGATATCCCTGCCAACGCCAGCAACGGAACCACAACCAGAATCCTCGTCACCGCAAAAGGAAAAGCAGACGACCGCACCGAACAAACTCTGACCTACCCCCTGACGTTGACGCGTCAAAGCAACAAATGGTTCATCTCCGATATCGACCTCGCCCCGAAACTGTCCGGCCACATCACGAAAGCCACACCCACCCAAGCCACGCCCACCACAACTAGCCCACCCAAAGTCAGGTAAAAACCGCCACGATTTACGACCTGACTTGAACCCCGGAAAGGAAATCACCCGTGAATTTCATCAACCAAGTGCTCATGAACATCGTGAGCCAAGGACGGTGGACCGCCATCGCCGTCGTCTGCCTGGCCGCCCTGGGGCTGTGCGTGCTGGTGTATGTGAAGTCCAAGGGCTCGCTTACCCCGGTGTTGATCGTCGTCGCCGGCGCGATCGTCGCGGTGATCGTCATCGTCCAGCTGCCGGACTTGCTCAAAGGTGCAGCCAGCGACGCCCCCTCGTTTACCGGCGTCAACTCCCGCTACTAATCCCGCACGCCCCGACCAGCCCGGCCCATGGCGTCCAACGATCCGAGCATCTACGTCGTCGTCTACACGCTTGCCCGCAAGTTCCCCAAGATGATCGGCAAGTTCCCCAACGGACAAGACATCCCGTTCGGGCCGTTCACCCGCATTCAGTGCGGCGTCATCGTCACCGCGGCCACCACCGTGCTCATCGTCTTCAAAGCGTTTCACCCGCCGATGCTGCCCACCCTGTTCATCGCGGCCGCTGCCACCATCCTCGGCGTGATCGCCTCCCGGCGCATCGGGTTCTCCATGGCCCGCACCAGCTCACGACTGATCTGGCTGATCCGGCCCCGGCTCTATCGCGCCCCGCTGAGCACCGGCACACGCCGCACCCACGAGCACACCGCCCCGGCCGCCACCGGAAAGGACCACCACGTGCTCGACCTGGAATTCCTGCACTGATGGTGTCCCTGCAGCAGCCAACCCTGGCCGTCACCGAAAACTTGCGCTGGACCCGCTCCGGCGTGGTCTACGCCGAGTGGCTGCTGGCGGCCCGCCCCAACGGCTACGAAGACCGCGCCGAAAAAACCCGGGTCGCCAATGAACACCGTCACCTCTTCACCGACCTTGGCACCACGATCTTGACCAGTGTGGTGGCCCCGCTCAGCATCAACGTGATCGCCGACAAGATGCTCTCGGCGGCCCGCCGCGCCGCCCGCCGCGCCACCCCCACGTCCGCCGGCACACCGGCCAGCGATTATCTGACCCGATTCCCGGATTACACCATTGAGGCGTCGGCACGGCTCAATGAAATCGAGCTCCAAGATCCCCCGCCGGCTGAACGCATCCATTGGCTGTCCGTGCCGCTGTGCGGCCCGGCACGCACCGGAGAGCTACCCAACGGCTACCAGCCAACCGACAAAGACCTCGAAACCTTCCACGCCCGCGCATTTGAGACCGAACGCAAGATTCCTGGGGCCTTCCGACCCCAGCGCGTCAACGAACGCCAGATGCACTGGCTCTGGGAACGCTGCCACACCCGGGGAATCGACTACAACGCCTACGAGTACAGCCTCGACGGCGCCGACCCAGACCCCTCAGCTCCCCGCCCCTTCCCCCACCAACTCCCCAATCGGCGGGATGTGCGCCGCCACAGGGGATTTCGCCTCGACGGCGAAATCGACCCTCGGCTCTCGCGGGCCATCAAGGTGTCATTCACCGACAGCGACATCCCCGCCAGCTACCAAACATTCCTGGTCGTCGACGATTTCCCCACCGGGCTGGCCTGGCCCGGAGTCGCCGACCAAATCTTCGCCCTGCTCAACCACTTCGACGGCGCCGGCGTGGACTACACCGTGCACACCCGTGTCCGCAACCGCACCGACGCGCTGGCCGCCAATACACGCGCACTGCGCCAACTCTCCGAACAAATGGACGAACGCTCCGCCGAAATCAGCTACGCCCAAAACTTCCTGGTCTCCCGCGGCCAGCTTCTCACCGCCTACAACAGCCACCTCGAGGCCAACCCCGCAGAAACCGAGATCTTCTTCTGCCCGATCATCGCCGTCAGCGCCCCCAGCTACGACGAACTGACCGACCGCGTCCGCGACGTCCAACGCGCCTTCAAAGACATCCCGATCAAACTCGTCGCCCCCTACGGCGCGCAGGAAGAGGCCTGGGCCGCCTGCCAGCCCGGCTACCCGCTACAACGGGTCACCGCTGACTACACGCACTTCACCGCCACCGACATCTTCGCCAAATTCATGCCGATCACGGCCGCCAAGATCGGCGACGACTCGGGACCCATCATCGGCTACAACAGGATGTCGGGGTTCAACGAGCCAGTGCACTTCGACTTACTGGGCGTCACCGAGAAGAACAAGTCGGCCAGCTACGCGCTCGTTGGGGACCTAGGTTCCGGAAAGTCCGTCCTTTTGAAGATCCTTGGCTGGGTCGTCGTCGACTTGGCCGGCCAGGCGTTTGCCATCGACCGCTCCCGTATGGGTGAATACGTGCCCGTCGCCGCCTCGGTGCGCGGATCGGTGGTCATCGACCCCACCAACCCCCAATACACACTGGACCTGCTGCGAGTCATCCCCGGCGCCGACGTCGCCGAACGGATCCTCCCAGTGCTGATGCGGCTTTTCCAGATCAAGGCCGGCAGCCCAGAATCCAACCTCCTCTCCGACCTGATCGAACCGAACTACCGTGCCCGCCACAAAATCAAGGGCCTGCCGGAACTGGTCACCCACACCGCCCACTTGGCCCGCCACCCCGATCAAGCCAGCGGCCCCATCGCCGACGCCGACCCGACCGTCATCGCCAAAGTCGCCTCACAGCTGCGGTTCTGGTCACAGCGCACCTACGCTCGCGTCCTGTTCTCCAACGACCTGCCACCGCTTCCGCTCGATGCCCCGCTCATCGTGCTGCGCACCAACAAGCTGGCCCTGCCCGGCGAAAACGAAGACGCTGCAGACGATCCCACGAAACTGTTCGGCGATGTCATCTACAACCTGTTCGCCACGATCGCCCGGCAGGTTCTCTTCACCGAACCGGGCCAACCCAGCCGGTTCGGCCTGTTCAACCTCGATGAGGCCCGTCACCTCACCCGCTCACCCATTGGGAACGCCATCATCGAAGATTTCGTGGTTGACGGCCGCAAACACGACTGCGCGATCGGATTGGCCTCCCAGGACCCCGCGCATTTCGGCCGATTCACCGGGCTCATCCCGACCCTATTTCTGTTCCGCCAAGTCGACGAGGGGCTGGCCACCGAGGAGCTTCGGATGGCCAACAAAGACGCCGCCCGAGATCGCAACTTGGTCAAACAGCTGATGACCGACACGAGCCCTGGAACCGGCGTCGACGGCGAAACACCGCCGGAAAGACGTGGCGAATGCTTGATGAAAGACATCCGCGGCCGGCTCAACCCCATCAAGATCCAACTGCCCGCCCGCGTCGAGCGAGCCACCGCGGTCAGCACTACCCCCACCGCGCCATGACCAACGCCTATGCCGCGTGCCAGCGCCTCGCCCGCCGCACCCTGCTGCTGCTCACCCCGCTTGTCTACAGCGTCGCTCGGGCCGCGCCGGCCTGGGCCAGCGGCACAGGCGCCGCGGCGGCGCTTTGGCTTGGGGTCGCCGACAGCGACGGAGTACCGATCGAAAAATACGGCCTCTCGCTAAACAACGGCAGCCTGACCGATCCCACCGCCGCACCACCAGCGCTGGCCATGCATTGGGCCTACAGCCTGTACCTGGCGATCATCAGCGTGCCGCTATGGATGGGCAGAAACGTCGACAGCTTCGGCTGGCTTGAAATCATCGGCGCTCCATTCGATTTCCTCGGCCAACAACTCACCGCCATGGTGCACAGCCCGGCAGTAGTGCTCACGGTCGGCACCATCGCCGCCGCCGCGATCGGCGTCACCATCGCGATCGGCCGATTCAGCCGCGGCGTCGCGATGATCGTCACCGCCGTCCTGCTCGCCTACCTCAGCGTCGCGCTGGGCGCAAAACCACTCGATGCCCTGATCGGCCCGTCCGGGCTGCTGACAACCGGCCGCGACATCGGCATCGAGGCCGCCGCCGAACTGTCCGGAAAACCCGCCACCGGGCAAGCCGCCGTCGACGCCCAGTCCGCGTCGCTGGCCGACAACTTCATCCGAATCCCCACCCAAGAGATGAACTTCGGCGCCGACATCGACGCGCCGCCCTACAACTGCGGCCCCACATGGTCCAATGCCATCGAGGCCGGCGACATCGACAAGGTCAAAGACGCCGTCGCCACATGCCCCGACGGCAAGAGACTGCATGACTACGCGATGGCAGACCCCACCAGCCGCAAACTGCTCGTCGTCTTCGCACTCATCTTTGCGGTGACCGTGTGGGTGGTCTTCGGCGTCTTGTCGCTGCTCGTGGTGATCCTGGCACTTTCAACGCTGTTCTGGTTCATCGTCGCCATCATCGCCCTGGTCACCGGCTGGATTCCCGGCGACAACCAGGACCTGGCGCTCAAGGCCAGCCTCGACGGCGTGTTCTCGTTTTTCGGCATGATCGCCTTCACCGCCATCAAAGGCATCACCGGCAACCTCACCGGGGCAATGTTTGCTCAGGCCCAGCGGGTGCACGCAACTGCGAACCCAGGCGGCGACGCCATCCTCGTCGCAATGCCCATCGTCACCATGCTGCTGATCGCGATGGTGGTCGCGCTGTGGAAGATCCGCCGCCGCCTAGTCGCCGGACGCGACCGCGCAGTCCGGGCAGTGCAAGCATTCACCGGCCGCACCACCAACACGGCGACATCCAACATCGCCGGCGTACTGGACCGCCTCGACCCGCTCACGGCGATCCCCAACACCGCTCAGCGCCTGACCCGCCTGACCGCCCACACCGCCAAAACCGCCGCCAAAGTCGGTCTTAGCGCAGCCTTCCCCGAAGCCGCCCCGTTCCTGCAAGCCGCCGACACCCTGCAATCACGCGTGCACGCCCACAATCTCAAGAACTCCCGCCGCGCCGGCCTCACCACAACCACGCCCACCAACCAACAACCCAACACCGCACCGCCAGCCGCCAACCGCGATCAAACGACACCCCCGGCCACCGCAACAGACACCTCGAGCGCCCCGCACCGCACCGGACAGCCCGGCCGAGCTGAGGTGTCTGCGCCGCAACCCCCTAGTCCGGCAGCATCGGATAGCTGGCTGAACCTGATGGGCGACCAATCGGTCGACGCCCTGACCGGGATCGGACCGGTCACCTCAAGCCGACTTGCCGACCTTGGCATCACCACCGTCGCACAGATGGCCCGCGCCGACCAGGAGCTGCTGAAATCCACGTTCGGGCCGCAGCAGGGCCGCTACCTGTGGCTGCTGGCCAACGGCGGCGGCGTCGACGTGACAACCACAACGTCAGCCACCCAACAGCAAGCATCCTCAGCCAGCAGCTCACCTCAGCCAGCCACCTCAACCTCCAATCCCGCAGGAGGGCTTGAGCGCCACATCGCCGCACCCAACGCGCGAGGCCAAACCCACCACGCCGAGCAGCCCTTGGCGCGTGTGCAGTTGCACCCGGCGATCCTGGCCGTCGCCCGCAACGACAACCCCACCATCACCACCGCCGCATCCGACGATGCCTTGTCCCGCCGGATACTAAGACCAACCAACAGGCCGTAATGTCGAGCGCCCTCAAATGGTTATGGCTGCCGGCAGCAGCCGCACCCCTGCTCATCGTGCTGGCCATCCCGCTGCTGACCATCATCATCAGCTCCCCAGGCGAATCCACCCGCGACTTCTACGCGGCCTGCACCACACACCTCGGCACCCGCGCCGCCATCGTGGCAAACCCGCCCCGGCAGCCCCTGAGCCCCGATGAGGTCCTGTTGAGAATCACCACCACCGCCACAAAACTGGGATTCGGCAGACAGGGAGCAACCGTGACCGCAGCGATCGCACTTGAGGCGACAGGGCTGGCTAACGCCGCCAACCCTGCCGCACCCGAAACGCTGCGCTACGCACATAGCACCGAAATCCGCGACGGCGCCGGCGCGCTCGGCCTCCCCCTGACCTGGGCCAGCGCCGAAGAGCTAATGACCCCCGAAGTGTCGACGGCGATCGCGCTCGACCGAATGGTGGACACCGCACCCGAATGGCGTGACACCGACCCCGCCGCGCTGGCCGCCCAGATCACCGGCCGGCCCGCCACCGACTACACCGACGCGGTGGCCGCCGCGCAAACCCGCATCCCGGCCACCCTGACAACCACCACGCCCACCACACCAAGCAGCGCCGGCGCCGACCTCGCAATCACTGCCACCACCACTTCGACAGCGTCGCCCTCGCCGACGCCCACCTCGAGCGCCCCCCTCGCGCCGTCGCAGGCCAGCTCGGCCGCCAAGACCGCCCCCCAAGCGGCCGCCTGCCTATCCGCGCTGACCACCCCCCTCCCCCCGGCCGCGCCCGGACCCAACCCGTACGGGCCGCAGCTGGCCGCCGCGGCCCAACACGCGGTAGGCACCGACCCGCGCCACGACACCGACGACCCGGACAACTCCGTACCCACATCGGCGCGGTTCGTCGCCGACCTGGTCACCTCCACCACCGGCAAGTCCTACCCGGCCACATTGGCCGAGCAGCTCCAAACCGGCTGGACCGCACCAGATCCCGATCCCGGCGACCTGGTCTTCACCGACATCAGCGCCGATGCGGGCCCGCACCTGGTGGGCATCGCCGTCGACGCCGACACCATGGTGACCGTCCTGCCCGGCCACCCCAATCCCGAATGGACCCGCATCGGACCCAACCGGCTGGTGCGCCGCATCGACGTGGACCGCACCCGATGACCGAGCTGGCCACAGAACACACCGACACCGCCACCGACGACGGCGCCGGCGACCCCCACAAGGGCGGCCCCGCCCCGGCGCGACCCACACCCAACGGAGCCGTCCCCCTGCGGGTGCCCCCGCTGCCCGGCGGACTGACCCCCAACTCCACAGCCACCCCGGCCACCCCTCCTTCCGGTGCAACTGCGTCGCCGCCGGCGCCCAATAGCACCGCGTCCCAGCCGGCCACCAAACCCGCCACCCCACCGGACGGCTCTGGGAAGACCGACCCAACCACCAAGCCGGACCCTTCTAGCACGGCTGAGCGCTCCGAGAGCGCCGCACCCGGGCACCCCAACGCCCCGGACCTCTCAAGCCTGGCCGCCCTGGGCCCCCAACTAGCCGCCCCCCTGCTCGCCACCGCACTCGGTGTGCCGGCCGCCGCCTTGCAGGGCGCCGGCCAACTCATACCCGGCCTCCTCGGCGCGATCCTGCCCCAACTCGCCGCGCTGGCTTCCCAACTGGGCACCACAGCACCCCCAGGCACCCCCACCTCACGCTTCGGCACCGGGCCCGACAGCCTCACCGGTCCCCTCTCCGGCCTGGCCGGAAACGGGCAAGCCAGCGACCAGGCCCGCGCCACCACCGACGCCATGGCCCGCCGCGCGGCCGCCCTGCGCGACGTCGAACACCGCCTCGGCGAGGTCCTCGGACTCTCCTCAGCCAAAACCGACGCCGACCGCGCAAAGATGCAAGCCATCATCGACGACGTCGAAACCGCCCTCATGTCGGCCGCCGTCCAAGGTGACACCCCCGAAGCCCAAGCCGCGGTCCTGGCCGCCATGCGCCACGCCCTTGACCAGGCCGGCAACGTCGTCAGCTCCGCCGCCCGCGACAAACTCACCGACGCCCAGTTCGTGCGCGACCTCATCGCCCAATACCTCTCCGCCGGCGGCGACATCAACCAGTCCGGCTTCACCGGATCCGGCGCCGGCGCCGACGCCGTCGCCGCGGCCCGCTCCGCGCTCGGCCTGCCCTACGTCTGGGGCGGCGGCGGAGCACTCGGCCCCACCAACGGCGGGTTCGACTGCAGCGGCCTCACCCAATACGCCATCGCCCGCGCCACCGGCGGACGAGTCATGTTGCCCCGCACCACCTACGACCAAATCCGCTGCGGCACCGCCGTCCCACTCGGCGCCCTGCAACCCGGCGACCTGGTCTTCTCCAACTTCTCCGCACCCGGCGTGCCCGAACATGTCCAGCTCTACATCGGCGGCGGCCAAGTCATCGAGGCGCCCCAGCAGGGCCAACCCGTGCAGATCAGCCCCCTCCCATCCGGCGCCCAGGCCCGCCGCGTCCTCTAACCGCGCCGGCACACCCACAAGGACAAACCCATGACCGCGGACGAGCACTACTACGGCTTCGAAATCAGCGTCGACGAGGCCGCCTACCTCATCGACCACATCGACCTCGGCGGACCCCTGCCCGACGTGCTCGCCCTCTACACCCCGATAACCAGCCCCGAACTCGGCCCACGCTGGAACACCCTGCAACACGAGCGCCTCACCGAACGCGGCATCCTCACCCCCACCGGCGCGCTGCCCGAAGTCGCCAACCTCCTGCGCGACCTGGCCCGCGCCGACGAAACACTCGCCGTACGGATCACCCCGCTGAATATCCCCGACACCATGCTGCGGATCGCGATCGGCCGCCACGACAACCGTTTCGTCTACGCCGCCCGCACCCGCGACCTCGTCCTGGCCCAACCCGTGCCCGCCGCCGACTGGCCCGACGCCGCCACCAAGGTCCTCGACACCCAGCTCGGCACCGCACCACCAGCACCGCTATCGGCACCGGTCCAACTCTCCGCAGACGACGTCAACCAGCTCGCCACCCACCCCCCACAAACCATCACCGACCTGCTGATCGATTACGGGATCCCCGAACACGACGCACAGATCCTCAACACCGCCTCCCACCCCGAAGTGGCCACCGAACTGACCGCGGCCCGCCGCCACAACGGCACCACCCGACGCGGCAAGACCGCCGTCACCGTGCTAGACACCCCGCAAGGCCGCATCATCGCCTGGCCACACACAGGCCCAGACCAACGCGTCTGGATCACCTACGCCGAAGGCGCCCCCCACCGGCTGGCCACCGGGGTGCAGATGCTCTTCGAGCAACTCACCGAACACGCCCTTTGACCGAATTCTTGGGCGCAAGCCTCGCCATTTATGGCGGGGTGAGCCCATCCCGTATGTCGCCGGGCGTAGCCCGGCGGTCAAAGAGGTCGGGCTTGGCCGTCGATGTATTGCTTGATGATCGNTGACCGAATTCTTGGGCGCAAGCCTCGCCATTTATGGCGGGGTGAGCCCATCCCGTATGTCGCCGGGCGTAGCCCGGCGGTCAAAGAGGTCGGGCTTGGCCGTCGATGTATTGCTTGATGATCGACAGCGGGGCGCCGCCGCAGGAGACGGCGAAGTAGGACGGCGACCACAGGTGGCCACGCATGCGGGCGCGGACACATGCGCCGGTGAATTCGCGCCGAACGGCGTAGGCGGTGCGGCCCTTGAGGCGCTGGGCCAGCGCCGAGATCGCCAGGGTGGGCGGATACGCGACGAGCAGGTGCACGTGGTCGGCCTCGCCGTTGAACTCGACCAACTCGACGTCGAGTTCGGCGCACACGGTGCGCATGGTGGTTTCGGCGAAGGTGAGCATCGGATCGGTGAACAGTTTGCGCCGGAACTTGGTTACGAAGACCAAATGTGCGTGCAGCAGCGACACGCTGTGCCGTCTGCGGCGATACGTCGTTTGTGTCAGTGGTCACCTCTACGGTTGTGCTGTGGGTAAGTCCTACCGCATGGCGCCGACACCGGCCGCAGCGCCGGTGCGCAAGCCTCGTGCGCGTAAACGCCCGAAAGGTGCGCCGACGCATGTGCGGTCGTGGCCGCTGCGGCCGCTCCCAACTCAGTGCCGCGAGATCGGTATCCGGTTTTTCACCGGGGTGCGGGTGTATAACGCGGTGCTGGGCGAATTCATCGCCCGAAGTCGCGCCGTGAAGTCCGACCTGGCCTGGGCGGCGGCACGCGAGTTGCCGCACCGCAGCCCCGGCGAGCGTCAGATACGGCGGACTGCCGTCCGCACCGTCGAGCAGGCACACGGTTTCACCCTCGATGCGGCTCAGTCGTTCGCGTCGTCGCTGCGCAAGTCGTGGGTGCGTGAACATCTGCCGGCGCAGGAGACCCAGAGTCTGGGGGCGCGGGCGTTTGATGCGGTGCGCCAGTGGCACGTCGGCACGAAGGGCAAGCCGCGATTCAAATCCGTGAAACGCGGGTTGCATTCGTTGGCAGCCAAGGACGGCAATGGTGCGTTGCGGCCGAAAACCGATGAGGCCGGCGCGCTGGTTGGGTTGCAGTGGGGTGCGGGGTTGGTGGTTCCGATCGCGCCTGCGGCCGTATCGGGGCGGCGCGGCCGTGAGCAGCAGGCCGAGCTGGCCGAGATCGAAGCGTTGATTGCGGCCGGCAAGGTGCGGTCGACGCGGATTGTGCGCACCGTGATCAACGGCCGCGACACCTACCGCATGCAACTGGTCTGTGATGGGCGGCCAAGTCGGCGGTACCCGGTCGGTGAAGGCCGGGTGTCGTTCGATCTCGGCCCGAGCCAGATCGCAGTAGCTGTCGAGCGCAGTGATGGTTCGTGGTCGGGCTGGGTGGAGCCGCTGGCTGATGCCATCCGGTTGGACACGCTGCGGTTGCGCCGCACCCAGCGGCATCTGGACCGGCAGCACCGCGCCGGATCACCGGACTGCTTCAACCGTGATGGCGTGCATACGGGCCGCTGCGGTTGGCGGCGTTCAGCCGCTGCGATGCGCACCACCAGGCAAGTGGCAGAGTTGCATCGCCGGTTGGCCGAGCACCGCAAGACGCTGCATGGGGCGCTGGGCAACCGATTGTTGGGCCACGGCGCCGATATCGCCTGTGAGCGACTCGACTATGTGTCGTGGCAGAAGAACTTTCCGCGCAGTGTGCGCGACCGGGCACCCGGGTCACTGGTGGAGATGGTGCGCCGCAAGGCTGAAAGCGCCGGCGGTCAGCAGCTCTACGAGTACAACCCACGCACGACCGCCTTGTCGCAAACCTGCCTGTGCGGGAACCGCAAGAAGAAACCGCTTTCGCAACGGGTGCACCGCTGCGAGTGCGGCATCAAAGAAGATCGGGACCTGTTTTCGGCCTACCTGGGACTGCATGTCCGAACCGGGGTCGATGGGGTCGATCGGCTGGACTTGCCGTCAGCCCAACAGGGCTGGGGGCATCGTCAGGACGTCGACGAGTCGCCGAAGTCCAGCCGTAGTGCATCAGCACGCAAGCGGCGAGGCCGCAGACATCCGCCTTCGCGGAGGTCAGTGGCGCGCATCAAAGCGAGGCGTAAAGCCAAAACCAAGATGCGACAGAGCCGCTCGGCGCAAACCTCCACTACCGACCAGCCCACGGCGATAGCCGCATGAACGGCCATCGAGACAGCAAGTCGGCACGAGGAATCCTCGCAGTTTCACTGCGGGGAGGACGTCAACACCAACCCGGCGCTGAGTCACGATTCGAAACGCATTGCGCTACAGCACAACACAAAGCCAGCCTGCGTCCACCTTACTAGCCCCGGCCCCGCTCAACGCCCCTGAAGTCCTCTTGAGAACACCCGGGCCACAACCAAAAGTTGCAAAGGTGAAAACCGTTCTGCTCGCGGGGCTGACCGCGCTAACCGCCACCCTGACGGCTGCCGCACTCCTGCGCCGCCGGCACACGGCCACCGCCCTCGAGGTCGGCTTCCAGATCCCCGCCAACCAACTTCCCACCAAAATCGTCGACCGGCTGCGCCACCCGAGCGCACCGGAATATGTGGTCACCTGGGATCGCGCAACCAAAGCCAGCCGATGGAGTCTGGACCCGCGATGAAAGCCAGCTCCAACCCATCCCCATCGGCACGCGCCACCTCTGACAAAGACCCCACAGAAGCCGTGCTGGCAGTACTGGCGCTCGTCGCCGCAGGCGCCTGGCTGGGCTACCGCTACATCACCAACCACCACGGCATCCTCGCCGCTTTGCGCACCAATACCACCCTTGCGCTGGCCATCTCGACAACCATCACCATCGCCGCATCAGCCCACCTGTGGTGGGCCACCCACCCCAAAGTGGCCTCCGAAACCGAGCCCGACACCTGGACGCTGCGATTCCCCGTCGCCTCGGCGACCATCGCCACCGCCGGAGCCACCTTCACCACCGCGTTCGCCGTCATCAACGGGCGGCTGCACGCACCCCTGATCCCGGCCATCGGCCTGGCCAGCGCGGCAGCGATCGCCGCGACCAGCTTGACCGTCGACCGCTACCGTCTGCGCGCCACCCGCACCAAGACCCGCAGCACCCTCATCCAAGCCCTCTACGGCCCCCTCGGACACCAGCAACCAACCCCGCTCGTGATTCCGGCCACCAGGTGGCAACCCAAGTCAGCGGTGCCCGAACAATTGACCATCCGCGCCAAACGCCCCACATTCAGCAACCCCTCGATCGATCACCACCCCGTGGATCTCGACGACACCACCGGGCCGGCGGCCCGCCGCCCCGACTTAGCAACCACCATCCGCAAGACGCTGCGCGCACACTGCGGCGCCCACTACCGGGTAAGCCCCGACCCTTCAGGCTTACGCTTCACCGCAGATCATTTCGTGCCAGAACAGATCGACGAAGACCACGCCGAACTGACCAAGAAAGTCCGCGAGGTCTTCGAGGCCACAGCAACGGTAACGGGCGATCTGACCAGCGGTTTCACGATCAAACACAGTATCGCCAAGAAGCTGACCGGCGAATTCCGCAAACGCCTCGCCGTGCAAACCCTCACCGAACTCATCGGCGGCAACTGGCGCGTCGAGTGGAAGACGCAAGCATCAGAAGTCGTCTTCATGCCCAAACCAGAACTCGACCGCGTCATCTACCCCACCCCAGTTCCCGCCGTGCGATCAATCGCCGAAGCTGTCGGCCAATACCGCCAAACCCGTTTCGCCTACGGAGTGGACTTAGACCTCGGCGTGCAGGAATGGGATCCGCTGGATTCCCCGCACACCCTTGTCGGCGGAAAAACAGGCGCAGGCAAAACCGTATACCTGCGGACCCTCATCATGATGGCCGCGCTGCGCGGCTGGGCGATCGTCCTCGTCGACTTCAAAGGTGGCTCCTTCTCCGACTTTGTCGGTTGGCCCAACGTGCACATCATCAGCAGCGACCCGTACGAATCCATCGCCACCATCCACCGCATGTACAAGCTGCAAGACGACCGAAACGCCCGCGCGCGATGGGATCAAACTCAGTGGGACGACAACCTGCCCTACCTGGTCATCGTCGACGAGGCGGCGCAGTTCAAAGTCGTTTTGGAGCGCCTGTGGAACAACGGGCTCAAACCCAAAAACGGGCCGAAAGAATGCCCTACCCTCACCGAAATCAACGAAATGGCCCGGCTAAGCCGCACCGCGCGTGTCCATCTCGTCATGTGCATGCAGCGCCCCGACCACGACCTGATCGACACCGAATCCCGCGACAACTTCGGCAACCGGGTTTCCGTCGGCCCGATCTCGCGCATCGCCGCCGAAATGCTGTTCGACGACAGCTACACCGGCCGCTTCGTGCCCCGCATCAAAGGCCGCGGCATGTCGACCGGCATCCACCAAGAACCCCGCGAAACCCAGTACTTTTTCACCCCGCCCGCCGACAGCACCGTCCCCGAGGAAGCGGCCGTGATAGCCAAACTGCGCCCGCCCGTGACGCTCGTACCCCGCTACGTGCCCGAACTACCTGCGAATCTCGGCGCCGCCACCTGGAACGACATCGCGAACGCGCCGTGGTTCCCGCTCTCGCAGCGACCAGACCTCGACCCGACCTTGGTCGTACGCAAGATCACCCACTTCGAGGGCGACTCCCGGCTGGGGTTCGACCAAGACGCCGATGCTCGGCCCGCCGAGGACTTGGTCGTGTCCGCCGCCGAACTGCAACCCAAAGACGTCGTGTCCTTCGACGGCCGCACCGGCGAAGTCGACGGTATAGACGTCGACCAACACGGAGTCGTCACCGTCATGTGGCAAGACGACGAAGACAGCAGGCTGCGCCTATCGACGCTTCACGCCAGCAACCAGGTCACGGTGCAACGCAGCTCCTCGTGAGGATGCCCGGCTCGACGAGTCACACGCCGTCGTGCGCGACACCACTGAACCACCGCCGCAGCGACCCGACGATCATCGGAACGCTCGCACTGCGCGGGCCGCGCCCGGCAAACACGATCACCAATCACGACCGGCAAGGCGCATCGACCTCGTTATAACACGCACCCTGGTCTGCTACACCGGCAAACCCTCCAAACAGACCGCGGCCAGTTGAGAGTCCTCTTGAGAACATGCAGCTAACCGCCATAGCGTCTTGAGTCAGAACCGCCGCAATGCCGGCGTCGACAAGGAAGGCTCCCGCACGTGTCGTTTGTCACCGACATGCTCTTTCCCTCGTGGATCGGAAACCTGTTTCTCGGCCCCCTGGGAAGTGTTCTGATCGAGGAATTCAAACGCTTCAGCCACGGCGGTCACGAGTTGTTCGGCACCGGTGAGCACCCCAACCTGCCGGCTCCGCCCCCGCCGCCCGGGCCGGCGCCGCAGACCGGCGGAAGCGGCCCTACTCAGGACGCAATCGACAAACTCAACGACACCATCAACAAGATGCAGCAGGAGCTCAAAGAGCTGCACGACGCCGCCACCCATGCCAGCGACCAATCAGGCGCCAATTCCGATGACGGCCGCCGCACCAACGACCGCATCCTGCGCAACGGATCCGATCTCGGCGGCGCGCTCGCCCCACAGGGCTCGACCCCGGAAGCCGAATCCGGTCGTCTCGCGGCGATGCAACAGCAGATCGACGCCCTGACCAAAAACGTGCAAGACAAGGCCAACAACGCCAACGGCATCGCTGACGCGCTGCGCAACATGGGCATGTCGCCGCTCGGGATGGGCATGCCCGGAATGGGGATGCCCGGGATGGGCATGCCCGCACTCGGCGGGCTGGGCGGTCTCGGCGCACCAGGACTGTCCCCGCTGGGCGGCCCGGCGGTGACAGCGCACCCGGCAGACGAGTTGAAACCCCCCAAGGTCACTGCGACCGACAAGGATCCGCTCGCGCCGCCGAAGTTGACCACACCCGCCGACCAGGCGACACCGCCCGCCGCCCCGTCCACCGCCCCGTCCACCCAACCCGCATCGACGCCGCCAGCAGCACCCGCAACCCCGGGCACCGCTGCGCAACCGAGCAACACCCCAGCGCCGCCGCCGGCCCCGGCACCGGAATCCAAGGACATCACCCTGCCCTCTGGGCAAGTGGTCACCGCCCCCAATCCCGCCGCCGCCAAGGCGGTGCGCACCGCCATCAACCAGCCCGCCGGCAAAGGCGACGTCGCCACCACCGCCTACGCAGGCACCGGCGTCGACATCCCCACCGACGGCGCCGACCCCGGCCGCAAAATCGACCCCGCCGACCTGCAACCCGGCGACATCGCCGTCTTCGACGACCACACCGCAATCGTCGCCGGCAACGGCCAACTCATCGGCCCCGACGGCAAACTGCAGCCCCTGGGCGTAATCAACGACATGCCCGGCTTCAACGGCTTCTACCGCCCCACCGAACCCGCCGACACCCCGTCAACGTCCAGCCCGCCCCCGCCGGCCGCGCCGCCAGAACACGACCGCGCCACAACCCTCGCAAGCCCCCCGCCGAACACAGCCACCGACACTCCAGCGGTCTCACCGGGGTTCGGCCTGCCCCCACGACCCACCGAACATGTCGGTTGAGCAGGTCGTCGACGCCTATCTGCAGGCCGCGCGCCAAATCTTGGGAGAATCAGACCCGCCCACAGCGACCCCGCCCGGGGCCAGCACAGCCACACTGCCCCACCCCGACTGGACCGGCAACGCCAACGCCACCGCCGCCACCGCCAGCGCAGCGCTACAGAAGGCCCGCACCCACCTGTACAGCACCGCCCACAACAGCGCCGACATCACAGCGACCGCTGCCCGAATCAGCGCCGAAGCCCAACAGCAGCTCGACGCGATCGCCGCCGACTGGAACCACACCAAAGCCGCCGCCGCGACAACACCGGGCCCGCTGCGCGACGCCGCCCTACTGGCCAGCGGACAACAACGCATCACCGAGGCGATGAACCTCATCTTCGCCACCGCCGCCAGATACGACCAAGCCGCCGACGCACTACGCGCGCTCACCACCGACCTCGCCGAGCACCTCAACGAAACCCACAACGGCCACGACCCTTCAACTGACACCGCAGCCGCCACTCCCCCTGCCCCACGCGACCAACCCATCCCACCTACTGCCGCAATGCCCGCCGGCGCCCCGTCCACCACCGGTGGCCTTGGCCCTGCCACGCTCGCGCCCGCGGCCGCAGGGCTGATGCCGGCCGCCATGACACCACTGGCCACACCAGCAGCGCTGATGCCGATGGCCGGCGCCCTACCGGCGGCCGCCACCACACCCCTCGGCGCAATAGGCAGCCTCACCGGACTCACCAGTTATGCAAGCCACCCCGGCGCCGGCCTCGTCGACACGAGCCCGTCTGATCAGCCGGGCTCCGGCGGCGACATCCGCGCCACCCGCGTATACCCCAACGGCTCGATAGACGCCGCGATCGACGCCGCCCTCGACGCACTCGGCATCACCGATCCCGCCGCCCGCGAACGTTGGCACACCGGCTACCAAACCCTGATCCACCGCGAATCCGGCAACAACGCCAACGCCGTCAACCTGATCGACCGCAACGCGCGCGGCCCCAAAGAACCAGACGGCGCACCCGCCGGCTCCAGTCGCGGCTTGACACAGCTCACTCCGGACAACTTCCGCAAATACCGCCTGCCGACCCTGAGCAACAACATCTACGACCCCATCGCCAACATCGCCGCCTCCATCCGCTACGTCATGGACGTGCACAAAGTGCAACCCAGCGCGATCGACCTCGCGGCCAAGGTCCAGCAAGCCAACCCCCACGCACCCGCGGCGGCCTACTAACCATGTGGCAACTCGTCGACGACTACCTCCACCAGGCACGAAGCCTGTTGGGCACCGGCACACCAGCCCTGCCCGCACCAGCGAATCCACCGCCGACCGGCCCGCTAACGCCCCACACCTGGACCGGCCCGGCCGCCACCACAGCGACCGCCACTACCCAGACATTGGGGAACACCCGCGGCCAGCTCACCACCGCACAATCACACACCGACCACCAACTCACCGCCGCTGCCGACATCTCCCGCACCGCACACCGCGCCCTCAATGCCATCCAAACCAGCTGGGAATCCGACAAAGCAGCGCTGGGACCATTCGCCAACACCCCTGAAGGCCAATCAGCACTCAACCGGGCGGGCCATCAGCGCATCACCGAAACCCAAGCCCTGGTCAACGACACCGCAACCCGATACGGGACAGCCGCCGCCAACGTCCGCACCGCCCAGCTCGGGCTCCCCACCATCGACGACCCCAACGCCACCCCCGATCCCGACGACGATCCCACCCGGCGTCCCCGACACCCCAGACCCGACCGGCCCGACGCCCCCGACCCGCGCCGCCCGCCGGCAGCCAGCGACCCACCCGCGCCCCAGACCGGCCGCGGCGCACCATCGCTTCCCAACGCGCCAACGGGATTAGCCGCGAACCCGATACGGCCCCCCATCACCGGCGCCGGGACGCCGATGAGCCCCAGTCTTCCGGCGGGTGGGATGCCGATCGGCGGCGCAACACCGATGAGCGCCCTTTCCGCGCTGCTTCAGCCACTCGAGCAAGCCGTCGAGCAAGCAGCCACGCCGGCCACCGCCAGCGCCGAGACCAGCCACCACAATGACGACCCCCCCGCCAGTGAGGGCGAGAAGATCGTCAACGCCGCCCGCCGGGCGCTGGGCCTGCCCTACATCTGGGGCGGCGGCAACGCCGCCGGGCCGACCGGTGGGGGCTTCGACTGCTCGGGGCTGGTCCAATACAGCGTTGCCCAAGCCACCAACGGCCAACTGATCCTGCCCCGCACCACCTACGAGCAGATCAACTGCGGACGTTTGACCGACCTTGCCGACGCCCGACCGGGAGACCTAGTCTTCTCCAACTTCTCCGCCCCAGGGGTGCCCGAACATGTCCAGATCTACGCGGGACAAGGCCGCGTCATCGAAGCCCAGCAGAGCGGTGTGCCCATCAAGGTCAGCCCCCTGCCCGCCGGGCAGGTCATCATCAAACGAGTAATTTGATCCTCAGATCGGCCGGTAACGCCCAAATGGCCGTTCCGCCCGGCTATTTGGCCCAGGACGGACCACAGCCCAGCTACGGCTATAAGGCCCGGACGCCGTTGCGTCACTGTGACGCCACAATCCGGTCCAGCGTCGCCGGGCGGCGTTCTGTCGAACCCGGGTGTCCGTTCTCGCGCGCGATCAGACGCATGCGCATTTGGCCCGACACCGTCCACTCGGCCAGCTCCTGTAGCCTGGCGCTAGCACTCGTTGCTATCGTTTAGTGATGGCAAAGACGGTGACAGGATCTCCGGCCGGTCTGCGCGCAATCCGGGCCGCTATCACAGAACTCGAGCCCTGGAGAAGCCCCGGCCACGCCGACTGGCTTGCCGCCGCCGAACCGCCGGTCTCCCGACGTACGCGAAAGCTGGTACGCGCGCATGGTCCGCTCGCAAGGGGTCGATGCATTATTGCCCAGCTCGGTAGACGCGACCACATCGATTGCGTTCGCGGTGGGCCCCGAGCCGACCCGCGGAGAATCATCGATCGCAAGGGGACGCGCGGGGCGGCCCGCCGAAGTAGCGGATCTACGCGCCGAGGCCTACATCGACTGCCGTTGCATCCCATCGTTGGACTCGCGCGATTTCTCTGCGATAGCACGTGGCCTAACCGCAATCGAGGGACTGCGCGGCGGGTGCCGCAGGCGACGTGGGCGAAGCGAGTTGAGGGCGCCGGCGCGGGGCCGGTCAGCGTGGCAGTCAGAGCGCATAGCGCATATGCGTTCGAACCGCTCGGTGGCCCGGTGGCGCCGACATTGCGGCCTGCCCGCCGGCGCGGGGAAATTTGTTCGGAAACGCTAGTACAAGCAGTTAGAGGTTCCATTGGGATGCGGCGCTTTGGCGCCACAGCAGCGAGATCTTCGCGGTCCGATCCCAAGCGACAGCAGATGCAGTTTTCCGCGGAAAACTACCTTCGCCTGAACACGATAAATGCAGGTCACAGCAGTCTGCGGACGCAACTCCTGGTCCTAGCAAGCGTTCGGGGCGGCGTTGCGCAGGTGCACCATGTCACGCAGTTTTCCGCGGAAAACTGGTCAATTGTTGCGCAGAATTCAGCGTGTCGGGGGCCGGTTGTAGTGTGTCGGACGTAGTCTTTGGCTGCCTGTTCCCCGTAGGCCGCGATCGCGGTCGAAGAACACGAAGGTCCCTCTCCCCTATGACTAGAGTTGTCACTGTTTTGAACCAAAAAGGCGGTGTCGGCAAGAGCACAGCGACCGTCAACCTCGCAGCAGTGCGAGCCGAAACGCTGACCGCCGACCTCGACCCGCAAGCCTTCTCGCCAGTTGCCGCAGTGTCGATTGACCCGCAGGGCTCGGCGAAATGGTGGGCCAACCGAGTCGACGCACTCCCCTTCCATCTCGTCCAAGCACACGACGATCCCCTCGAGTGGCTAAGGCAGCTCAACAATCTCCCCGGCATCGCCGAGGTGTACGTCGACACCGCAGGGTGGTTCGACCTTGACCCGGATTCCTGCGGGGATGGTCTCGGCGACGGATACTCCGCGGACGCGCTCAGGACCGTCCTGGACGTCACCGACGAAGCGATCGTGCCCATCCTGCCCGCCCCAATGTGCTTCGACCCGACCGCACGGACGATCCGCAAGCTCCTCGAACCGCGAAACATTCCCTACCGCGTCTTCATCAACGACTGGGACCCCCGAGACGGTGAGCACTGGCTGTTGGAAACACAGAACTTCATTCGCCGACAGGGATGGCCGTTAGCTGACACGGTGGTGCGCCACTACAAGATTCACACGAATGCCTCGAACGAGGGCATCGTGGTCACCCAGTACAAGAAGACCGGCACAGCCGCCAACGCGGCGGCTGACTACTACAACCTCGCAGACGAACTCAACATGGTAGGAGCCCGCTAATGGGACGCGGCGGTGTTAAGACATTCGATGCCCTCGTTGACGCTGTCGGCGACAATTCGTCAGTCGACGGCTCTGCGCATGTACCGGTAGTCACGCCACGATCGGGACTGTCCCGATCGGTGCCACTACGAGACTTGGTAGCCAACCCATACAACCCCCGCGATTCACTCGGCGACCTAGACGAACTGGCATCAATCGTCGATTTCCAACTCCAGCCGGTCGTGGTTGTCACCCGGGGTGCGTTTCAGAACATCTATCCGCAAGCCACGATTTCGGCGCGCTGGGTGGTCATCATCGGCAACCGCCGCCTAGCGGCCGCACAGAAGTTCGGCCGGCCCGAACTCGACGTCGTCATCAAGGACGAGTTGGCCAAAGACCACGCAACACTGCTCACCGCGATTATTTCCGAGAACGTCGATCGCTCCGGCTTCGATGTCATCGAGGAAGCCAAGGCCGTCGAGAAGCTTGTAGAGGAGTTCGGCAGCGCCGACGCTGCGGCCGAACACCTCCGAAAGAGTAAGACGTGGGTCTCACATAGGCGAGCGCTGCTCAACCTGACACCAGACCTTCAGGAAGCCACTCGCAGAGGCGATCTCGCGATTCGGGAGGCACGTTCGCTTGCGCGCGTGCCACTTGAGCAGCAGGTGGCACGGTGGAACGCGACCCGCGACCGAAACAGACGTGACGGCGACAGCAATCATGAAGTGGGGGAGGGGACTGGACAACCAGCGCCTGCAAGCGAGGCGTCGGCGCCGAACCTGCGGTCGGTGACAAAGGCGTTGCGGAAGTTCGATACCGAACCGAACGCCTTGGCCGCTGCATTGCACCAGCAGCTTGGCGATACAGGAGCTCGGACACTCGTCACTCAGCTCAGGAAATTGTTGAAGTAGCCAAGCGGGTATCAGTTTTCCGCGGAAAACTGACACCCACTCGTGACGCAACGGCAAGATACGGGGGCGGTGAATTCCCCAGGGAATCAATCGGTTTCGGGGCGCCGCAAGCGTCAGCCGGGCTCGCGACGGCAGCACACGCCGCCCGCAAACCGACGCCCGGTTGCTGGGAAACCGTGCGCCCATGCCGGACCTCCGGCGGGGTGCCGACTGACCAAGTTACCCGCTGTGTGATGGCTTGAGTGGGTGCGGTGCCGGTGACCGGATTCTTGGGCGCAAGCCTCGGACTTTAGTCCGGGGTGAGCCCATCCTGTTTGTCGCCGGGCGTAGCCCGGCGGTCAGAGTGGCCGCGCTTGGCCGTCGATGTACTGCTTGATGATCGATAGTGGTGCGCCGCCGCAGGAGACGACGAAGTAGGACGGCGACCAGAGGTGCCCGCGCATTCGCGCACGGACACACGCGCCGGTGTACTCGCGGCGGACCGCGTACGCGGTGCGGCCTTTGAGGCGCTGGACCAGGGTGGAAATCGCCAGCGTGGGCGGGTAGGAGACGAGCAGGTGCGCGTGGTCGGCTTCGCCGTTGAACTCGACCAGATCGGCGCCGAGCTCGTCGCACGCGCCGCGCATGGTGTGTTCGGTGAAGGTGAGCATGTCATCGGTGAACACCGCACGGCGGTATTTGGTCACGAACACCAGGTGGGCGTGGAGCAAGGAAACGCTGTGCCGGGCGCGGCGATAGGCCGGTGTTGTCATAGGTGCGCCTTACAGTCGTGGGTATGCAGATGCGCTATCGGTATCGCATCGAACCGACACCCGGCCAGCAGGAGATGCTGGCGCGGGTGTTCGGCTGTTGCCGGGTGGTGTTCAACGACGCGCTGCGGATCCGGGATCAGGCGTATCAGGCCGGGGTGAAACTGTCCGACAGTGAGATTCAGCGTCGGGTGATCACCGCAGCCAAAAGGACTGAAGAGCGGGTCTGGCTGGCTGAGGTGCCCAGTGTCGCGTTGGTGCAGTCGGTCAACGATTCCCGGCGGGCGTGGCGTAACTTCTTCGACTCGGCTACCGGAAAACGCCGCGGCCGGAAAGTGGGCCGTCCGCGGTTCAAGTCCCGCAAGGACCATCGCCAGTCGTTTCGGCTCACCCGTAACGGCTTCTCGGTCCGCGACAACGGCCGGCTCTTTGTGGCCAAGGTCGGCGAAGTGCGGGTGCGCTGGTCGCGGGAGCTGCCGTCGACGCCCTCTTCGGTCACGATCATCCGGGAACCCGACGGGCACTTCTACGCCAGCTTCGTCGTCGACGCCGCGGCCACACCGCTGCCGGTAGTCGACCGGGAGGCCGGCGTGGATGTCGGGATCGCCCGGTTGGCCACGGTGGCCACCACCGACGGCCATCGAATCGATATCGGCAACCCGAAGCATTTGGGCCGCAAACTACGCAAGTTGCGTCGGTTGGAGCGGGAGAAGTCCCGCCGGCAGAAAGGATCAGCCAACAGGGCCAAGACGCGGCGCAAGGTCGCCATCGCGCACAACGAGGTTGCTCGTGCTCGGCGGGACTATCACCACAAGCAGGCTTTGGCGTTGGTTCGCGAGAATCAAGTGATCCACGTCGAGGACCTCAACATCGCTGGGATGGTCCGCAATCGCCGGCTGGCACGTGCAATCAGTGATGCCGGGTGGGGGCAGTTCGTGAAGATCATCGGCGAGAAAGCCGACCACTACGGGCGCACCGTGCGCACCGTGTCACGGTGGTTGGCGTCGAGCAAAACTTGCTCAACACCTGGGTGTGGGCATCGCCTCGACGAACTTCCGCTACAGATCCGCACGTGGACGTGCCCGCAGTGCGGGGCGGTCCACGACCGCGACCACAACGCCGCCAAGGTCATTCTCGCTGCCGGGCGGGCAGAGAGACTAAACGACTGTGGAGCCCGTGTAAGACCGCAACCCGTTGCGGCAGTGGGTGTTGAAGCAGGAAGCACCCCAACAGCGGCGTAAGCCGCCAGCGGGAATCCCCGGACTTCAGTCCGGGGAGCACGTCAAGGTGTGGTGCTGTGTCGCAACGCGGCACAAGCCGAGCACGCCTTGGCGGCGGTGGGAGAAATCTTGGCGTCATTGGGGTTGCGGCTGCATCCGGACAAAACGAAGGTAGTCGACCTACGGGAGGGTCGGGAGGGGCTGGATTTTCTGGGCTGTCACTTCCGAGCTCGCATGTCGGGGCGGCTGTGGGAACAACGGCGCATCGTGCGCTACTACCTGCACCGTTGGCCGTCACAGCGGGCGATGAAGCGGCTGCGGGAGAAGGTCCGCGACCGCACCGGCCGCAACCGCGCCGGGACAGACATCCGCGTCATCATCGCGGAGCTGACTCCGATCTTGCGCGGCTGGGGAAATTACTTTCGCACCGGCAACGCCGCCGACAAGTTCACCCAGATCGACCGGTACGTGTGGCGGCGGTTGTTCCGCTTGATGGTTAAGAAGCGGGGCCGCAACCTTCGTGCTGGGCAAGCTGATCAGTGGACTGAGCCGTGGTTCAACGGGCACGGCCTGTATCGACTTCGTGGCACCATCCGTTACCCGAAGGCTGCGTAACCATGTCTAGAAGATCATCGGTAAGCCGTGTGCGGGAAAACCGCACGCACGGATTGAAAGGGGGATGGGGAAACGGGTCTGCCTTGCAGACACCGCGCCCCTGACTACCAATGCAGACATCAAGCCCCAGCGCGGTCCCGGCCGACTACACGGCCAACACCGACACCGTTCCCGTTGGCCTGAACGGTTCGCAACGCGAACGTTACCTCGGCCTCGATCGCACACAACGCAGGACATGCAGACATCAAGCCCCAGCGCGGTCCCGGCCGACTACACGGCCAACACCGACACCGTTCCCGTTGGCCTGAACGGTTCGCAACGCGAACGTTACCTCGGCCTCGATCGCACACAACGCAGGATCTACCGCTACCACTACGACGTGTGTGGCCGCCTCGCCTCCCATTGCTACAAGCTCGCGGTCGGCGAAAACCTATGGCCAGCAGTACCAAATGAAAGAAGGAACGATGACGGCTCTGACCGCTAACATCGCACGCCATCTTGCGGCTCGGCTTGCCGATCTCGGCATCGAGACATCCGCAGAACGGCTGCAAGAGCTGGCGGCGGGCGAACACGCTACCCATGCCGAAGTCGATGCCATCAATGAACTCTCGATGGCACTGTTTGCGGAGTACATCAACCGCGGCGGCACAAACTACGACCTGGTCAGCCGCACCCTTAGCGACGTGGGGCACTCCAAACNACCCATGCCGAAGTCGATGCCATCAATGAACTCTCGATGGCACTGTTTGCGGAGTACATCAACCGCGGCGGCACAAACTACGACCTGGTCAGCCGCACCCTTAGCGACGTGGGGCACTCCAAACTGGGCTTGACCCTGTTTGGTGGACACAGGGTCAGGCGGCTTGTGCCGTCTGAGTGAGTTGGTCTTCGAACTCGACCGGCCTCATCATAGCGAGGGCCGAATGACGTCTGCGTCGGTTATAGACCCGCTCGATCCAATCGCCCACGGCGAGCTTGGCGGCCGCTTTGGTCGGCCACAGGTGTCGGTCGTAGAACTCGACTTTCAGTGTGGCCCAAAACGATTCCTGCTGGGCATTGTCCCAACACACCGCGGTGCTGAACGGGCCAGGTTGTGCTCGCGGGCGAACCGGGCGAGCTGTGCTGAGGTGTACTGGCAGCCGCGATCCGCGTGCAACACGACCTGCTCGGCGAGCTCGCCGCGCATCGCCACAGCCATCTCCACGGCGGCCTGGACCAGATCGGTGTGCAGGTAATCGTCGATGGCCCAGCCGATCACCTTTCGTGAGCAGCCATCACGGACGGCGCACAGATACAACCAGCCCTCACCCGTGCTCAGATAGGTGTAGGGGTCGGACCGAGGCGCGGTGTCGGCATTTCTGCCAATCCGTTTCCCCGGCCCGCCCTCCGAACCCGCCGAGCGAATCTCTCCGCAACGGGCTCTCCACGGATTCATGCCACTGGTGCAGTGATGTCCGTCGGCCTCGCTGTCCATGGGGTATTGATCTTCGTGCCCCGGTAGCGGTATCGGGTGACCTCTACCTTCTGCGGCCGGAACATCGCCGTCTTGCCTTCGCGGATCTGCCAATTGGGCAGGAACCGTCGATGGAAGACGCCCCACGCCAGCCCGTGGTGCCGTTTGCGCATCCAGGTCACCACCCGCCACCATGCGAAGTGGTCGAGGTAGTCGAAGGTGCGTTTGGACACCCCGTGCTGAAAGTAGTTGCACCATCCCCGAAGGACGGGGTTGAGTCGGCGCAACAGATCAGCCAGCGTCCGATGTTTGTGTCGCCGCGTCAGATTCCTGACCTTCTCGGTGATGGACATGAGTGCCTTCTTCGACGGCCAGGTGTAGACGTAGTGCTTGGTCGTGCCCTTCTTGAGCTGCCGCTGGATGCGGAAGCCGAGGAACTCAAACCCCTCGTCGATGTGGCAAACCCTGCTCTTTTCGACCGACAGGCGCAGGCCCATCGGCGCGAGCACTGCCGCGATCTCGCCCCACAGCGCTTCGGCATCAACGCGAGTGCCGTGGACCATGACACAAAAATCGTCCGCGTAGCGGACGATTTTCATGGTCGGGACTCCTGCGCGTCGATGCTTGGCACGTGTCCATTCCGAGCCGAGCGCCTTCCACTTCGCGGCGAAGTGCTCATCGATAACGGACAGGGCGACATTGCTGAGCAGTGGTGACAGGATTCCGCCTTGCGGAGTGCCGGTGACGTTGTCCCGGTAGCCGAGATCCTTCGAGAGAATCCCTGCCTTGAGAAACGACTTCACCAGGGCCAGAACGCGTTTATCCCCGATGCGTCGCCGCAACCGGTCCATGAGGGCCGAATGCGAGATTTCGTCGAAGCACGCCGTGATGTCTCCCTCGAAAACCCAGTGATAGGCCCGTGAGCCGCTGGCGAGGTGATGGATCTCGGCGATGGCGTCCTGGGCTCGCCTGCGTGGCCGGAACCCGTATGAGCACGGATGAAAGTCCGCCTCGAAAATGGGCTCCAACACCAGCTTCAGCGAAGCTTGCACGACCCGGTCGGCGACGGTCGCGATACCCAGGCTGCGGAGCTTGCCGTTCGCCTTCGGGATCGTCACCTCCCGCACCGGATCCGGCCGGAACACCCGCTCCTTGAGTTCCTGACGGAGCCGCGCAAGCAATCCGACCGCCTCCACCGGGCCGACAGACCGCGGTGCGATCCCATCGGTTCCAGCAGAACGCGCACCCTTGTTCGTCCGCACCCGCTCCCACGCGACGGTGAGGAACGCGGGGTCATAAACGAGGTTGTACAAATCATCGAAACAGCGGTCGGTTTCATCAACCGCCCAGTGGTGCAGCTTGCGCTGCATCCTGCGTACCCGCAGCTCGGCCGTATCCGGGTCGGGCCACGAAGCACTCGTATTCACAAGTGACCTCCACAGTTTGCGTACTTGCCGCGAACCTGCTGGAGCCCTTCGCCATGTGACCGGCTTTCCCGGCCTCGGACTACTACGGCTCCTCCGCCCCACCACACCGGCATCAGCCGACGACTGCCTTCCCCTCCCGCCCGGCGGGCTGCCGGGTCGGGTCGGGGACCGGCGCGGTGGTTCCCGTGTTCACTGTCAACCGATCGACGGGTGAGGTGCCCAGCTATGCCCCTGCGACCTCGTCACGGCTACGCCGCAGACCTTCACCGTGACCTCCCGAACCGGCGACATCAACCGGCCCGCGAGTTCCCCGCCATCAGGGCGGGTGCGCGTCGCTGCCCAGCCCACATCCGCCAGGTTGGAGCTGGTGTTTTTCTCTTGAGAGGCGTTCAGCCGCTGGTTCCTCGCGTACACCTTCCCGTCTCGCTAGCCGGACCCAACCCGTCTGGCAGTACCAGGCCGTCCCGGCGTTGTCGGGGCTGCTTCCCACCCTCACCGTTGCCTCCTCGGATCAGGCTGCCCCCAGCTTCTGCCGCGCCACTGCGATGACTCGGCGACGGTGGTCTCTCACCCCCGTTCGGTCAAACAGCGCCTCACGGCGCTCGATATCCGAGGTCCACACCCGGTTGAGGATCCCGGTGTCGAAACGACGCTTGACCAGGTCTTTAGGCACCGCAGCATCGAGGTCAACCACCGTGGTGGCCGGCGCGAACCGCCGGGGGCAGATCCCGGCCAAACCCTGCCGACGCAGCGAGGCAGCCACCGTCTTGCGCGAGACCCGCTCACCGTCATCGCGTAGATCGGCCAGGATGCGCGGGGCGCCGTAGACGCCGTCGGAGGCCGCGTGGAACTTGGCGACCTTGGCGTCCAACTCGGCGCGCCGTTGCTGTGCCGGGGTCGGTCCGCGCTCGCGGGATTTGCGCCATTTGTAATACCCCGAGCGCGACACCTCCAGGCACTCGCACATCCGCTTAACCGTGTAGGTGGCCTTCTCCGCCTCGATCACCCGGTAGGCTTCTACCGGTGTTGTTCGGAGACGAAGAAGGCCGCGGCTTTTTTCAAAAACTCACGGTCCAAACGTAATTCGGCATTCTCACGGCGCAGGCGCTCCAACTCTGCGCGTTCATCAGCATCTAGCACCGCACCAGTATCACCACCCGAAGCCGCTTGACGTTGAAGGCGCACCCAACGCCCCAGCACTGCTTCACCAACACCGATCTCGGCCGCCACGTGAGCCACCGGCCGGCCGGTCTCAATCACCAGGCGAGCAGCCTGCTCCCGAAACTCCCGGGTGTACTTGCGACGCTTGCCCGACATACGGACATCCTTCCCGCGGGACCAGCAGCCCCACCAGTCAGGTGTCCACCATCAGGGGTCAACCCCACAGCCCCACCAGTCAGGTGTCCACCATCAGGGGTCAACCCCAGCGGTTCGTTGTGGCTACTCAGGCGTATATCGCGTGCCCCACTGACCCTTTGCAGCAAGACGGCACTCCGCACACGATCATCGGTTGCGGTGCGCTGATCCCTGATGATCGGGACGATGAGGGCTTGGTCGACTGCCCCGAGTGCGGGATCTGGTTCGACCCGACAAAGGAACGCGACCCGCAATCTGCCTAGAAACTAGTTACTAGATTCTGGTCAGAACGGCCCCAGGTCAATCGCGGTCTCACACAGGTGTAAGTCCGTGTAACCAACGTTGCGAGACACCACACCTAGCGCTCCGCGTGCCACACCCACCACCATGTGCAGTCGACCTGCCCAATACGGCAAAATCGCAGCATGATGCCTACCGACGGCGCCGGCAAGATCGCTAAAGCTGAAGCCCGCATCAAGGACCTTGCCTACCAAATCTTCAAGGCTTCAATGCTGCACACGCAGCTGTTATGTGCCCGGGAAGGCTGCCTCGACATCGACTGGCGAACCGCCCTCATCGAAACCACCGCACGGCCCATCGACGACATCGCCGTCGACCACCAACAGATCCGGGAACGCGCCGCCCGTGAGGTCGCCAACATGCCCGACGCCGACTGGGAACCAGACATGAAAGCCGGCTGGCGGGCATCACTCGAGGCCTGGTACACGGCCAGTAAAAATTGCCTCGACGACATGGAAGAACTCGAAAAACAAACCCGCGCCGAAGCAGGCAAACCTGTCGACGACATCACCGAGCGCTACGCGATGGAGCGCGACCTGCACACGGCCTCATACCGCGCCGGCCTTACCGCCGGCGGCCTGGCCACCGACTGGTACCAGTGGCTACTCAACCGCGTCAAGCAATGGCCCAACACAAACCGCCGCGACAGCCAGCTCGCCGAGATGGAAGAACCGGGCTACCGCCAGAAGCTGCAACAGCTGCCGCCCTACTGGGCATTAGAGCGACACTGACCATTTGGTGATCCGGGCGCCTGCCGAACTANCGCCGCGACAGCCAGCTCGCCGAGATGGAAGAACCGGGCTACCGCCAGAAGCTGCAACAGCTGCCGCCCTACTGGGCATTAGAGCGACACTGACCATTTGGTGATCCGGGCGCCTGCCGAACTACCTCACAATCGTGTCGTATGTTGTTGCCAAACTGGCAGCGACGAGCGGAGGTGAGTCAGCCATGCCAGCAGACGATCTGCGGTTCGACGTGCCTCTGTACACGCTCACCGAAGCGTCCCGATACCTCATCGTGCCTAGACCAACGTTGACGACGTGGATCGAGGGTTACGAACGCCGCCCACCCGCCGCCNCNGCCGTGAAGAAAGGACCCATCNTCACCGCGTTTCCCGAACGCGAGCGGGGACGCGCACGCCTCCCGTTTATCGGAGTCGCGGAAGCCTACGTACTCAACGCATTTCGCCGCGCCGGCGTGCCCATGCAACGCATCCGACCATCGATCGACTGGCTGCTAAAGAATGTGGGCCCGCACGCTCTGGCCTCCAGGGACCTCTACACCGACGGCGCCGAAGTCCTCTGGCACTTCGCTCAACGGGCCGGCGAAGGCAGCCCCGACGAACAAGTCGTCAAAGGCCTCATCGTGCCGAGATCCGGCCAGTACGTCTTCAAAGACATCGTTGCGCACTACCTCAAGCAAATCCGTTTCGG
>NZ_JACKSY010000003.1:0-371 GCF_025821985.1 Mycobacterium timonense
CGGTGGAATGGGTTGCACCGCAGGGTTTTTGGTGCGTACCAGTGGCGGCCGGGCCGGGATACTCACCGCCGGTCATTGCAATCGCCCCGGTGCGCCGAGCAAGGTCACGATGAACCTGGGCGGGGTCCTGCCCTATACCCCGTTGGGCACCTTCACCCGGACGATCAGCGAAGGCGTCCACGACGAACAGCACGACATCGGCCTGATCACGCTGGACGGCGACCACGTTCCCCGGTCCTCGGCGGTCGCCGCGTCGCTGCCCGTCACCGGCGTGGCGACCAATCTTGAAGTCGGACAACAGTTGTGCAAGTTCGGCATGGGCTCGGGCGTGGACGCCTGTGGGCAGATCGTGGAGATCACCGCAAGCAAGG
>NZ_JACKSY010000004.1:0-45488 GCF_025821985.1 Mycobacterium timonense
CTCGACGTCAGTGACCAAAGTGCCGAAACCATTGCCCCCACAGCCGCTCTCACGGCATAGTGGCTACCACAGAGCCACACGCGGACACGCGACCGCTCTTACACCACTCCACGGGACGTGACCAACGCGTTCGCCGCGTCATCGAGTCTGCTACGGCCCTGCGTTCGACCACCGCGGACGAGTAGTCGCGGTCGCGATCAGAACCAGCGGGCGGTGTAATGGGCGCTCGTCGACGTGTCGCCGCCAAAACCGCGGGTGGGTACAAGGCACGATAGGAACCAGGGGCGGCACCCGCCCGCGACCAGTTCGGACGGGGCCGGTTTTCGGGGGGAATACCGCGGTGAGGACTGCCTGTAGAGCAACGGCGGCGGGGGTACAGCCGGGCTGGCGAATAGATGCACCCGACCGGTGGGCGCAGCTGCGCGTGACCACCGTCAGCGAGCTGCCCGGCGGGCATATCCGGATCGCCGGCACCTTCATCGAAGGGGACAGAAAGTCAGTGAGCTACGAGCTCGACGCGGGCTACCCAGTCGTGGTGCAACAGGAGTGAATGGTCCCGGTCGGTCTTCTCGCGGCGCAGCGGGAGTGGTTGGGGCACAGCGCAGTTCACCGCACATTGTCAGGGGGTTACGAAACACGATGATGGCTATCGACGGCAAGCACTGTCTGTGGTGTGGAAGGACGTTAAACCGCTCAGACTTGCCTGGGCAGCTGTACTGCAGCGCAGGGCATCGCACCAAACAACGCGAGCATCGCACGAAGCTGCTGGACCGTGCGATCGTGGCCTGCCCCACGCCGCAGAAGGTGGCTTACCCGTACCGGGGGACGGCTTTTCGCGCAGCGGCCACCTACCGCCAGTACGCCTACCTGTGCGGCTGCGGTGTATACCACCTCACGAGCAACCCTGGCCGCCGCGGTCGACGCACACTGGGGCGGCACACGGTGAACCAGCTGGCCCGCGAGTTGCGCGCTAGCTCCGTCGCCCGGTCCAGGCCGGGCCCGACTCGACCCACACCGCCCCGACACGGGCGCCATGAATCCACCGGCGGATGTTCCGAATGCGGTGCCGGTGGCTGCAGAGCCGCCTAAGACCACCAAACACTTTGAACGAGGGGAATTTCCATGGCTTATACGACAATTCCTGTCTGCTACCGCGACTACGCAGATTACCGATGGCACGGAGATATCCGGCTCGAGGGCGCAATCACCCCACAACAGGTTGGGGCGCTGCGCGCAGCACTTGTCGATGGCGCACTCTATGCGCCCCTGCAGGTCGGGCTGACCCACTGCGGCGCGGAGGAGTCTCGTATGTTTCCTGGCGTCAACGACCACGGCTGGCATGAAATGGATCTCGATGGCATCACCATCGATGAGTGGCGGCCGAGCCGGCTTGGGTGCGTCAGCGGGCCCGACGAGGCGGGCACCGTCGCGGAGTTCGTGGCTAGGATGCAACGCGCTGCCGCCGCTGGCTGGCAACCACTGCTGCCGGGCCTGTTGTCGGGAACCTGACATGGGGGAGTTCAGCCTCGATGAACGCGACCGGCAGATCGTAGCTGCGGCCACACGCTCCCGCGAGTCGTTGACCGGATTCCTTGTCGGGGACTGGGTCGTCTTCGCTGACGGTGCGCGGCGGCGCATCGCTCACGTGTGGCCTGACGGTGTTCAAACCTGCGCCGGGGGCCGCTTCCATCTAAGTGACGGTGGGGCCATGCAGTTCAGCGGCCAGCCATCTCCCACGACGCCGCAGTCGGTGCTGGAGATGGCCGGCTGGCGTGAACCGGCGTCCGCGTGGATCTTTCATCACGGTGTTCTCGGGGCGGGCAGGGGTGTGGAGGTCGTGGTCGACGTGTCCGTGTGGCGCGCAACGATTCCCGCACCGCAACTGTGACCGATGGCGACAGACATACTCGCAGTGGCGTCGGAGCGTGAGAGAGCAACGGCGTTGAGCAGGGCGTCGCGGCCTGTGAAAGACCCTCGGCAGGAACGAGCAGCTACAGACTTCGTTGCTCATGTGGATCACCTCTAGTTACAGGTTCCGGCGGTCGCGGGGAAGTTCGACAGCACCTTCAGGGAAAGGGTGGGCATGAGTACATCGACCAACACAGCGGACGGTGATCTGGCGGTGTCGTCATGACTCGGACCGTTTCACACCCTACCCAAATGATCCGTGACGCACTGATCGTGGCTCTGCGCGCCCAAGGCCGGCCGATGAGTTCGGGCGAGTTAGTGAAGCACATGCCGTGGATCCGCAGAGACCAGCCATCGCCACATCCAAACCACTGGCGGTGCGACGGTTTACCAGAGGATGAACCGCGGCCCGGCTTGTGTGTGCGGGTGCTGCGTTGCACCGGTGCGATCCATACGGTTGATCGGCGGCCGCAAAGCTTTGAGCTCCACGCTCATTTGAAAGCGTTGGCGCGCAACGGGCTGGTGCGGTCGGCCGCTGGGACTGTTCCTGGCCGGCACAACCTATGGGAACTGACCGATGCCAGGTTGGCCAATGGTGAGATCGAGCAGCTGCGCAGCATTATCGACCTCGACCACATGAGCGTGGATTGGCGCTCAGAGCTGGTTGTCGATGTCGTCGACGCAGCGCCGGCGCGGGCTCAGGTCTCTGCCGCCGAAAGCTCGGTGATTGACTGGCAGCGTGTTGTTGACGGACTAGGACGGTTCGACGACACCGAATTCGCCGCGGACCGATCGCATCTGCTCACCGCCGACACCTACCGGTATGTGATAGCGACTGCGCCCGGCGGTACCGCGACCGCGGCCCGCCAGTTGGAGCTGACCGGAGGTGTCGACAGCGGCTACGCCGCGATGACGCTGCACGGTGGGCGCCGCGTCGCGATAGCCGTGGCGGATCTTCGGTCCGAAACGTCACGGATGACCGCGGCCGCCAAGATCATGGAGGCCCTCTACCGGACGTCGCGATTCGACGCCGAGGAACGTGTGCTGATCCTGATTGCAGGACTCGCGGCACGCAGTCAAATCGAAACCCATCTGGGTGTGTTCTCGGCTGCCTGCCGTATGCCGTTCGTCTTGCAGTTCGACCGGGCAGCGTTGGCGGGACTGGCCTTTGACGGATTTCCCCACTTCGGCCCGGACCTGACGCTGACCAGACTGGCCCGCCGCGACAGTGTCGCGCACCACCACCACATCCTCGCGCTCAGTGTTGGTCTTCGTGAGGACTTTACCGCTCCAGGAGGTGCACCGTGACCGCGTCGCGGATCGAATGGACCGAGGTTACGTGGAATCCGACGACTGGGTGTGACCGTGTCTCGCCCGGATGCGATAACTGCTATGCGTTGGCCTTAGCCAAGCGGCTCAAGGCGATGGGCTCACCGAAGTATCAGGCCGACGGTGATCCCCGAACGAGCGGACCAGGTTTCGGTGTCACGGTGCACCCAAGCGTGATCGACGAGCCACTCAGCTGGCGCGTACCGCGAAAAGTGTTCGTCAACTCGATGTCCGATCTTGGCCACGCCCGTATTGGCCGTTCCGCCTTGGCCAGGATTTGGGCGGTGATGGCCCTGACGACACGGCACCAGTACCAAATACTCACGAAGCGGCCGCGTCGACTCGCGCAGATTCTGTCGCATACGGAATTCGTCGGCGCGGTGGCCCGGGAGGCATCAGACATCATCGGCAGCACACCGGCACACCTTGGGCGCTGGCGACTCGACGTGGGCGGACATCGAATCGCCGGCGATCGGCGGATCGGCGGAGGCTGGACCAGGACTGGGACCGGTGAACACGCGGTGTGGTCTCCTCCGTGGCCATTGCCGAACGTATGGCTCGGGACATCGATCGAATCGGACGAATATTGCTGGCGCGCTGATGTTTTGCGGGCGGCTCCCGCTGCTGTCCGCTTCCTTTCGCTGGAGCCGCTGCTGGGGCGGTTACCGAGCCTCGACCTCACCCAAATCGATTGGGTGATCGTCGGCGGCGAGAGCGGGCCCCGCCACCGGCCGCTGCAGTTGAGCTGGGTCCGCGACATCCGCGACCGCTGCGTTGAGCAGCGGATCCCCTTCTTCTTCAAGCAGGTCGGTGGCGTAACAGCCAAGGCCGGCGGCCGGATGTTGGACGGCCGCACCTGGGATAACTACCCGGAAACCGGCCACCTCGCCGAGGCGGTGCTGTCGTGACGTGAACGCCAGTTGCCAGCCGTGTCAGAAGACGCTCAACGTCCGCGTGCGCCGCGGCGACAAGATCAGTAACTACCGCCGCCCCGACTGCAGCGCCACATTGCAAGGGATCGAAGGGTTTCGCGGCGCCGCGGAGGAATCCCACCGCATCACAAGGAGAAAGCAAGCAGTGAAACCCAACATCGGTGACCGCCTGGAAATCACCGGCCAAATGGACGACCCGGACCCGCTACCTGTCGGCACAACCGGCACCGTCGATTGGCTTGGTCAATGGACCGACGAACTCACCAAACAGATCGGCGTCAGATGGGACAACGGCAGCCGCCTTATCCTTCTGCCCCACGATCCGTTCCGAGTGCTGCCCCAATGACGCGGCGAGCGATCACCGGAACCACGGAAATCGAATGCAAATCCATCGTCTCCTCGGCGGAGATTCGACCCTATCCAGCTGTAACCGTGAAAGGCCAGTAGATGAGCATCATTTATCGCGGCTATGCGCCGGAGAACCATGCCGGAGGCCGGATGGTCACCGTCTGGGACGGTAACCGGTTCATCTCCGTGCTGCCGCACGTAGTCAAGCATTCACCGTCCGGATTCTCCTGGGGCTATGCCGGGTCGGGACCCGCTGAACTCGCCCGCTGCGTGCTCATCCACGCACTTGAACTAGCCCCCGACTGCGACGAATGCGGCGGTCACGGCTGTTGGTGGTGCGACGGCGGATATACCGAGCCGAGCCCGGCCATGTATCAGCAGTTCAAGTTCGACAGGATCGCCGGATTACCTCGGGACGAGGGCTGGGAAATAACCGAGTCGGAAGTTAAGGCGTGGGCGGCCGCATGGCGTTCCAGTCATCCGCAGGAGGCGCAGCGACGAACAACGTTGGGCGGAAACTAGTTACACGCCGCCACTGAAGTGAAATCGTGCCGACCCCACACCCAACGTGACGGACGATAGGCCAGGGCAGTCGAAACTGCGGGCTCCCATCCTCGGCCAGTTCGTCTGTGCGGCAATGCCATCTCGGCTACAAGCGCACCAGTGCGGTGATGTGGAAAATGAGAATCCCGGCCGTGAAGGGGAGCACCATCCACAGCGACCGCGGACGGCGCAGCCACGCGTACAGGCAGACCGTCGCAGCGCCGGCCGCCGCAATCACCAACGAGCAAATGGTCGCGGGATAGACCGCGTACAACGAATGCGCCGCCACCACCGACGCGAGAACCACGAGAATGTAGGGCGCTGTTCCCGCGCAGAAGCCCAGTACCGTAAGCAGAGCTGTTAGCAGCACTCGCTTCACGATCGTCATGTGGCGCACGTTAGCCATCGGCGGCGTTTATGCGGCCCAGCAGCCGAGCGGGCCGCCGGCGATGGGATGCGTGGGGACGGTACGGCCTTCAAGAATGAGCACCGCGCCAACGTCGGGGCCGCTGTCGCTTGGTCGCCACGTGTGCGGCTGGACCCGTAACCGGTGACCGGTCACTAGCCACGCGTCGACTGCGGCGAAGACCTCGGGCAGCGACGTCGCAAATTCGGACCTGGACACGATCGTGTCGACGTAGTCCGGGTCTGGGTCGTCGTCCCACCAGCGGGTCTCGTGGCGCACCAAGATGGCGGTGAATGGCCCGTCAGTCGTTTCTTGGTACAGCTCGACCGCTAGCTCAGCATGCACGGCCACGTTGTCGGTGGTGATGTGTGGTCCCGTGTCGGTGACCAAAGCTGTGGTCATTTCACGCTGCCCTTTTCTCCCCGGCGCCCCCGTCTTGGCCGCGCTGTTGGTGCTACATATCAAAACATACATGACCATAGCAGCGCAACGGTTATTACCGGAGCGGTCGGAGCAGAAACCTGTGGGTTGCCGTGGCCTCCGTGGCACGGATGAATCCTGGGAGTATTTCTCAATCAAACACGGCCCGCGGACTGCCCGGCGACAGTCCGCGTGATACATGGTTACCTGGCTGAATAGGGGCGCCATCGCCCTTGCGGTTAGCCAGTGTTGCCACTGCGTCGCGGCATCGTCTCGCGCGCACGAATCGCACTGGATATGGTTAGTCAGCCGGCCGGCTGCCGGAGTTGTTGAAAACCGCAGCATGCTTCGCTAGCAGGTCGACAGGGTGCTGAAGTAGTCAACGCGGGTTGAGAACAGCTGGCAGTTTTGTTGGCCAGCGTTGGATGAGCGGATTTGTCGGCCCTGTCTAGGAGACTGTGGGTATGACCGACCGCAGGTTGCGTGAATGGCGTGGGGTGAAGCCGGTCGCTGCCCCTGCTGGAGTGGCGATCAGCACTCGGCTGCGCACCACCGCCGAGGATGAGCGGGTGCTGGATCTGGTTGCCGCCCATTTGGGCCGGTTGCGGCGCGCGGATCTGGTGGCGGTCTCACATGAGCAGCCGCTGGACGCGACGCTGAGCGCCGAGGACCGCCGAACGGTGCGACGGGGCCGGCTTAACGCCCGGAAGAAGACGTTGACGGGGCAGTCGTCGGCGCGGTGGGCCAATGCGATCATCGCCGCCAACGACGACCAGTGCCGGCTGGCCCGCGATGCCCAGTACCGCCACATCGTGGGGTTGCGCGCGGCGATCGCCACCATCGACAAGCGGCTGGCCGCCCCCACCACGGACACGTTGACCGTCGCCGAGCGTAAGGCCCGCCGCAAAGCCAAGGCGCCGAAGGGCTATGCGACGCAGGCGGAACGGTTCGCCAAGCAGCGGCGGGTGCAGCGTCTGCGCGGCGATCTGGCGCGAGCTGAAAAGGACCGTGCCGCGCACCGGGTGCATGTGGTGGAGGGCGGTAAACGGCTGGCTAAGACGCGCCATCACCTCGACAAGGCGGGCCTGACGCCGGCGCAGTGGCGCGACCAGTGGGAGGCGGCGCGGTATCGGATTGCCGCGAACGGCTCCCCGGATGAGCCATTCGGGAATCTGACCATCACCGTCACTCCCGCGGGACAGGTCAGTATCCGGTTGCCTAAACCGTTGGAACATTTGGCCAACGCCGCGCGTGGCCGCTACGTACTGTCGGGCGGCGCGGTGTTCGCACATCGCGGCGACCAATGGGCGCACCGGATCAGCGGACGAAACTCGGTGTCCTACACCATCACCCGCCGCCCCGGCCGCGTCGGGCGGTATCTCACCGCGGCGTGGGCGATCCCGTCGATGCCCTACTGGGTGGGGCGCGACGACTGCGCCGCCGGCGACGACGTCCACGCCGAGGGCCCGGTGGTGGGCGTGGATCTCAACGACGGGCACATCGCGGTGCGCCGGCTGGACGCTCACGGCAACCCGGTCGGGGCCGCCCAGCGCATCGACATCGACCTGACGGGCAGCGCGTCACGTCGGGATGCCCAGGTGCGGCACGCCATCACAACACTGCTGCGCTTCGCGCGCCGGCATGGCATCGCGACGATTGCGGTCGAGGATCTCGATTTCGCCGACGCGCGCACCGTGGGCCGGGAAACCCTGGGGCGCGGTGCGCGGGGGAAACGCTTCCGCCGCACCGTATCCGGGATCCGACCGCGGTGTTTCGTAACCGGCTGTCCGGCATGGCCGCGGCCGCCGGCATCCAACTGTTGGCGGTCAACCCCGCTTACAGCAGCATCTGGGGCGCCGCCCACTGGCAACGTCCCTACCGAAACGTCACCCGACACCAGGCAGCAGCCACCGTGATCGGGCGTCGCGCCCAAGGCTTTCCGGCCCGGCGACGGAAAGGTGTGACACCGACACGACCAGAGGATCGCGCGGTGAGAGCTACCAACCAGACCGGGCCCGACAGCCACCGGGCGAACACCGGTAGCCGCCGCCGGTCAGGGATGCGAGGAACCGAATCTCGCCCGCCCAATCGGAACGTACGCGGGGACCCACGCCGGGCAACCGTTACCCCGGCAACGGCCAACAACGGCCAACATCGTCAGTAACGGTCTGGCAACCACCAACTAGTGTCCTGAGTCATTAATTCGTGCGTTCTTGTTAGAGTGGGTGATGCCGTCACCGCTTGCTGCGCAGATCGTATTGACCGAGGCCGAACGCGATGAGCTGGAGGGCTGGGTACGCCGACGCAACAGTGCTGCGGGCCTCGCGCTGCGGGCCAGGATCGTGTTGGCGTGCGCTGATGGCGCCAGCAATGTCGAAGTCGCCGATCGGTTGGAGTTGGCTCGCAACACGGTGTCCAAGTGGCGCAACCGCTTCGCCGAGTTGCGCTGCGATGGACTGCTGGACGAACCGCGCCCAGGACGGCCCCGGGTGGTCAGCGACCAGCAGATCGAAGCGTTGATCACCGCGACGTTGGAGAGCACGCCGCCGGGTGCCACGCACTGGTCGACGCGGTCGATGGCCGAACACCTTGGCCTGTCGCAGTCGATGGTCTCGCGGGTGTGGCGGGCGTTCGGATTGGCTCCGCACAAACAAGATTCATGGAAGCTGTCCAAGGATCCGCTGTTCGTGGCCAAGGTCCGAGACATCGTCGGGCTCTACCTCGACCCGCCCGAACGGGCCATGGTGCTGTGCGTGGATGAGAAGACTCAGATCCAAGCCCTCAACCGCACCGCTCCGGTGTTCCCGATGTTGCCGGGCACCCCGGCGCGGGCCACCCACGACTACGTCCGCCACGGCACCTCCAGTCTTTACGCCGCCCTGGATCTGGCCACCGGGAAGGTGATCGGCTCCCTGCACGCCCGGCACCGCAGCCAGGAATTCCTGGCCTTCCTCAAGAAGCTCGACGCCGAGGTCCCAACGGATCTGGACTGCCACGTCGTGCTCGACAACGCCTCCACCCACAAGACCCCCGCGGTCAAGAAGTGGCTACTGGCCCATCCCCGATTCGTCCTGCACTTCACCCCGACCAGCTCGTCCTGGCTCAACCTCGTCGAACGCTGGTTCGCCGAACTGACCACCAAGAAATTGCGCCGCGGTACCCACACCTCGGTACGCCAACTCAACACCGACATCCGCACCTGGATCCAGAACTGGAACGACAACCCCCGCCCCTACGTCTGGACCAAGACCGCCGACCAAATACTGGCCAGCATCGCAAACTATTGCCAGCGAATTAACGACTCAGGACACTAGCTGCCGGAGAAGTCACCGAGGTCGCCCAGGTGGCCCGGTGTCAGGTGCTGACTGAGAGCTTCGCGGTGCTGACGCAGGGACGACGCGAACCGGTCAGCGGATGCTTCGAAGTGCTGGGCTGCGGACAACGCGTCCTGGGTACCCGCCTTGTACTGTTCGAACGCCTCGAGCAGATCGCCAACCGCGGAGGTCAGGACGCGTTGGGTGTGTTCGAGTGTGACGATTTTTGCGGCCTGGTCGGCGAGCTGCGTAGCGACCTCGGGGGGTAGGTCGTCTCGACCGATGCTGGGTTGCGCGTGCGATCGGGGGGTCTGCGCCCGAGTCGCTGCCGGCGCCGGCGGCAGCTCGTCAGCGTAGACATACCAGCGCAGCCGGTGCGGCTGTGGCTCGGCGCCACCGCGAAGCGTGCCTTTTTCGATCATCTTCTGCAGCGTGCGGTGGTCTCGGCGCAGGCGGCGCGCTGCTTCGCGTAATGACACGATGTTGTCGCTGGTTGGTGTTGTCTCGACCTCGGGTGGGGGGTATTTGAACTCGGCGGCCACCGTGTACCCCCTTATCCGCTGCCGACCAGCTCGAATGTTCTTAGTGATCTTAGTGTGCGAAATCTGAGATGAGACACGAAGGACGTTAAGGACACGAAGACCATTTTTCCGCGCTACAGTGACCCCAGTGGCGGCGGAGTATCGATCACACTAGGAGCGTTCAGTGGCATCCTCGCGGACTATGGCACAGCGCGGCCGGCGACGTGCGCGTGCAGCAGCGCCATCGATCAAGCCCCGGCGCGTCGAGAACCGTGTCCTCGACAGCCTGATCGGGCTGCGGGTCTCATCCGAGCACCAAAAAGCGATGGACTGGAAAGCCAAGCAGTTGGGGCTCAAGACAGCTCAGGACTGGATCCGTGAGTACATGAAGGACGCCATCGAGCAGGCTGTCCAGGAGAAGCAGGCCGCAGAAAGTCAGTTACCGCTGCTGACGGCCTAGCCGAGTCTGTTGTGTTCTGATACGCGTGTGGTTAACCATGCGCGTGTCGTGCATGGTTAACCATCGCGGCCGTGCGACGATCCCTTCTGGAAACACCAGTCAAGGGAGGTTACTGATGAGTCCACACCGCTGTTAACAGCGGTACGCGCTGCGCTCGTCGCAGACCACGCGGGATGTCCGACCGATGCCCACGCCGCATTCAAACAGGTTGTCCTGCAGCCTTTTCCACGCTGACTGTCCCCTGAAACGACTTCAACCCCCGGAGGCTACCGAGGGTTGATGCCGAAGCCGAGATTGCAGCTCGGCCCGGGACGGTCATGCGCATTGCCCTGTCGAAGGGATTTGCCCCATGCCACCTGTGATGATACCGCACGCCCAAATAGGGGTTCAGTACAAAAGCGGCGACACGCGGTGACCATTTCACTCGCCGTCGCCGTCGACCATTCGCCCGCCGCCGACAACCCCGAGCCGGTCTGGGCCGCGCTCGCGCCGCTCATTGCGGCGCGGCCAACGATGCGGCTGTGGTCGCCACAACGACGCTTCGGCGAAGTTCGCCGCCTCACGACGAAGCTTCCCGCTGCGCCGGCCGCCGTGCCCGTCTATCGTCGCGGCCGCACTCACATGTTGGTGTTTGACCTCGACGCCAAACGCCGCGGCCGCGCTGCGGTCGCGGCCGACCGACAGCGCATCCTCGAGTGGATCCGTGCCTGCGGCGGCCGCGCTATCAGCGACTCATCCACCAGCGGCGGCAGCCACGTCATCGTCCCGCTGACCCATGCCACCCCGATGGAAGACCTCCGGCCGGTCCTGGCCGCGGTAGCTGCACGCTGCCCCACCCTCGACCTCACCCCCATGCTGAACACTTCCGCGGGATGTATCAGCGTCCCCGGCTCAGCGTGCCGGGAAGGGGGGCATCGAATCCTGCACGGCACCATCGCCGACGCCGTCAAGACCCTCACCCACGCCAATGCGCCCGAACTACTGGCCGACCTACAGTCCCTACTGGGCCTATCCCACACCCCCGCCATTGCGGCACCGGCAGATTCGCACTACTTCACCGGAAGTGGCCCCACCACACAGCTCCGGTGGCCCTACCGGCGCACCACGTCGCTGCCGACGCCCGTCGCCGCCTTCGCTAAAACCGGCGCCCTACCGGCTGATGGAAGGTGGGCCAGCCGTTCCGAAGCCCGGCTTTCGGTTCTTGTTCACCTGATGTGGCGCGGCCACACCCTGCCTGAAATACGGCATCAAATCCGACCACACCAACCACTGGCTGGCCTCGCCGTCGCCTACCGCCGTTACAGCCCTTCCACTGACCGTGCCCTACTAGCCGACTGGGCCGCCGCCAGAACCTGGCTCGAGCACGTACTCCCAACTGTCCACTCGGGCACGCACAAGAGTTATAAGCACACAGGGGGGAGCAGGGCTGGCGGCACCGACCGCCACGCGCTCTGGCTGGCCCACGCACTGTGGTGGTGCGACATCACCCTGCGGGCCAACCCTTCCCGGTGGTTGGTGGCGGCGGTGCTACAAGCACTGGCCATTTCAGCGTCGCGCGCCGGAGAGGTGATCAAGGGAGTCCCGGTTGTCGCCGTGGGCGGTCGGTCATTGTCAGTCGCGGCCGGCCTGGTCAGTGAATCCGCAGTGTGGTCGGCATTGCGGATGTTGCGCGACTGGCCGGGCTCGCCGGTGCTGCTGGTGCAACGTGGTACCGGGATCCGTGCCGATCGTTATGCGCTGACAACACCTGACGTGGCTGACCCCCGGCCTGACGCGCCAAACCGGGCGCGAGTGTGCGACGTGCACCCGGTATGGGCAACAGTCGGCCTGCAGTACCGCCGCGTGTACGAGCTGGTCCAATCTGGTGCTGCCGCCACAGTGGAGGAGGTGCGTTTGGCCGCTCGGATCTCACGCAGCAGTGCCTACGATGCAGTCGCCGAACTGGCCCGTCTCGACTTACTGCGCCGCCGCGATCACCGGCTGGAACCAGGCGGTGTCAGTCTCGATGAACTCGCCACGCGGCTAGGCATCCCCGCGATCAGGGCCGCGCGGATCGCCGCCCACCAGTACGCCCGGCAGCAATGGCGCCGCTGGCTCAACACCCGCGCGGTCCCGTACACAGAATCCGCCCTAGTGACTCCACCCCAGTACGGCCACCAGACACAATGTGACCCGCTGTCACCCTACGACACGGATGAATACCTGGCGGCCGTGATGGCCACCGGCCCGCCCGAGTTGCAGCCATGACGACGCACCACCCGCGCGCATACTGGACCCACCGGCAAACAGGGGGTGGGAGCCGTGCAGCGAGTGCCCAGGCTGCTGTGCGCGGTGTTGCTGACCACCCTCGGTCTTTGCGCCGCCCCGCCGGCATCAGCGGCGCCCACCGACGTCGCGGGCATGGTGGTGTTCCTCGACCCCGGCCACAACGCCGTCAACGACGGCAACACCCGCCAGGTCCCGACCGGTCGCGGCGGCACCAAGGACTGCCAGACCGCAGGCACCTCAACTCCCAGCGGTTACCCCGAACACACCTTCAACTGGGACACCACCTTGCGGATCCGCGCGGCCCTGACCGCACTGGGCGTGCGCAGCGCCATGTCACGCGGCGACGACACCAGCGCGGGCCCATGCGTCGACGCGCGAGCCCAAATGGCCAATGCCGTGCAGCCCGCCGCGATCGTGAGCATCCACGCCGACGGCGGCCCCCCAGCAGGCAGCGGATTCCACGTCAACTACTCCGATCCGCCGCTTAACGCCGTCCAAAAAGGTCCCGCGCTGCAACTGGCGACGACCATGCGTGATCAACTGGTAGCGGCGGGATTATCCCCGTCGACCTACGTTGGCTCGAGCGGCTTGTACGGCCGAGCTGACCTGGCCGGCCTCAACCTAGCCCAATACCCCGCGGTGCTGGTGGAACTGGGAAACATGCGCAACCCCACCGAGGCCGCCGCCATGGAAACAGTTGACGGGCGCCAGCGCCTCGCCGACGCCGTCGTGCGGGGCATCGTGGCCTACCTCTCACAGCTGCGCAGCAGCTAAGCGCGCCGGTGGGCCGGTGCGCGTGTTGCCGCTCAAAGCTGTCAGTGCCCGGCCGTAATCTCGGATAAGCGAAAGCAAGGGGGAGGGCACATCGGCATGGCCAATATCGGTAACTGGCTTGACACTTTCGTTGAGGAAAAAGAACTCGACCGCGAGCACCTTTTCGAAGTCGAAGGCCCCAGCGGACTTAACGTGATCCCGCTCGGCGTTGTTGTCGACACCATCAAAATCTCTCCGCCACTAGAGCAGGCAGCGATCCTAAAACGCCTGCAGCAGCTGGACTTTTGCAACGGCGACGTTACTGACTATCTGCGCCAACTCGCCGGCGCGCTGGTCATCTGAGTCCGCGCAGTCACAACGGGCAGCACTGAAATGACCGTAGACACGCAGCTCACCGAGCTATTGAAAGCGCGCGAGGCCAACCGCGCCGCCATCGAACGCCGCGCCGCCCAACTGGTGGCTAAATACATGCGCGACAACGACATTGACGTTCTACGTGTGGACTTGGAACGCAGCTTCGCGCTAGATATCGACGACGACGACCTCAACGACGTGATCGGCAACCTACCGCTGAAAGTCATCCCCTGGGGCGGCGGCACCCTCGACTACCACGTGCCGCTCACCCAGCTCGATGAATGGCTAGCAGCTCGCACCGCTGATGAACAGCAACACTAGCCCAGCAGCTAAACCTGTTGGGGCGCTGCGTGTTCTGCTGATCGCCGACACCGATCCGCAACTACCCGCCGGCCTGACAGGCTACGTGCAAGCCCGCCACGTCGACATCGTCATCACCGTCGGTGACCTCCATGCTGGTCTGCTCAAGGGGATCAGCGAACAGCCGCTGGCCATGGGCGTCTACGGCAATCACTGCAACGGGACCTACCTCGATGAGCTAGGAATGATCAACCTGCACCGGCGCCGGACGCAGGTGGCGGGCATCTCGTTCGTGGGCCTGGAAGGCTGCGTGCGCTACAAAGACGATCCGTACGACATTCTCTACACCCAGGACGAATACCGCGACATCGTCGCGGACTTGCCCGGCGCTGATGTGCTGGTCACTCACTGCCCACCGCTGGGCGTCAACGATCACCGCGATCCGGCTCACGTCGGCATTGCTGCACTGCGCGATTGGGTGCATCGCCATCGGCCGAGCCTGATCGTGCACGGCCACACCTATCCGCGGCCGCCCCAGACACGGTTCGGCACAGCCCAGGTCGCCTATGTACACGGAGCGCGTGTGCTTGACCTCATCCGTCGCGCACCCGAAGGCGGGCCGTGAACATGACCGACCCCACGCCGGTGTGCATCGTGCAGGGCTGCAAGAACCCCGTCGCCACGGTCGGCGACGTCTGCGCAGACTGCCAGGAGCTCTTCGAGGGCTACATGGTGCACAACCCCGACGGCCGCAGAGCCACCGAAACAGAACTCGCCGCTGCACAGGCCACCCTGCAACGCGCACATGCGCAGCAGATTGCGGTGGAAATAGCTGCAACACAAAACGTTCCGGTGCGCCGAGCCAACCAACTCTGTTGGCTGTGTGAGCAACGCCGTACCTGCACACAACAAGAACGAGGATGGGAGTGCGACAAATGCCTGCAAATTCACTAGATGAGCGCGAGCCCGCAGAAGTCGAAATCTTCACACGCCCAGTCGGCGGCCGCCGCTGGGAATATCGCTCGACGATCGAGATTGCCACAGCTGACCTAACCGAGTGGCTACGGACCTGGTTACAGGAAAACCAGATAACGTCAGGCGAGTGGATCGCCGGCGACAAATGGGGCGGCCTCGACAGCGCAGTGGTTTGCGCTGAGCCGGCCCTAAGCCTCAGTGCGTGAGCCCGCGAGCTGTCCTACCTGGCGCCCAGACACCTGTCGGCGTCAGGCGTCGACGTGCTCGCAGAAACCCGCCCGTGCATCGGTAACGAACCCGCGCGAAAGTACCCGACACCCACAGGAGGTGGCGTCCGGACTCATGTGCACGGGTCTTAGGCGCAAGTTAGGAAGGTGAACAATGGCTCAGCATGCCCAGGATCTGCCCGGCGCACTCAACGCGCGCCGCGACATGCTCGCTATCGCCGCAGATCCGGCCCTGGACGCCAGCGCGAAACTGTTCGCGTTCTGCCTGCTTGCCCACCTCACCGCACTGCGCCAAGCCGGTCATCGGGGCGGCGTTAACCGCGACAGCTGGGCGACCGCAGTCGGCGAAATGATGTACCCGCCTGATTCGTTCGAACGCAAGCGCTACGGTGCCGTCGGCGTCTGCCGGCGCGTCATCGCCGCGGACATTCCACGCTACGAATTGGCGCGAGTTCCCGTCGAATCGATCCAGTGTCAAACCCCGAAATCACGCGGCCCGGACGCAGGCAAGCCGTGCGGCAAGCCCGGGGTCGGTCACCCGGTGATCGACTACGACCCCGATACCGGGCAAACCCGATGGATCGCATACTGCCGCAACCACTCCCACCCGTCGCTGGACGAGTGGCGTCACAAGCGGCGACAGGCGTGGGAGGACAACGGCCGCCCAAGCCCGCCGCCCAACACCGGAGGTGTCCTGGCGCGCCACTTCGCGACTGATTGGGACGTACTGTACGAATGGGCGGCTGATCCATCGCGCACGCTACTCCCCGAGGACAACCCACCAACCCCGCCACAGCCCAAATTCACCCTCATCCAAGGCGGCGCGGAGGGTGATCCCGCCGGACGCCAACGGCCTGGACGCGAGGCCCTGAAGGTCTGCGACGCAACAGGGCAGTAGGGCGGCGATCACGGTGTCCACCAGCGCGCACGCACATACAAGGCCAGGCATCCGCGCCGAATACCGTTATCTGCAGACCTAATCCCGACGGATCCGACCGTTCCTGTTATCGGGGAGACACACTTCCCGACGGCCGAACAATGCTGCCGATGCTGGCTCCCGACGTCGTAAGGTGAACCGGTGGGGTCGGCCCAGGCGAACAAGCAATCGAAGGCACAGCGCGTGTCGAAACTTCCAAGAACCTTGATTGCCGCCGCCAGGGCGGCCGCGATCACCGGCAGCGCCGCAATGGTGGTAGCGGCGTGCAGCCACCCGAATACACCGGTCAGCTCGAGCAGCAAACCAACACCAGCGATTACCGCCGACTCGCTCATCGTCACCCTCGGCGAGGTGCGTCGCATTACCGGGGTTGACACCCTCGCGTCCCCGCCAGATTCGGAGGTGCACCAGCCCCGGCACTTCAAGTCAGATCTTCCGTTCGCGTGCCAGTCGGTGTTCGACCAGCAAACTGCCTTCGGCGACGGCTGGAAGCAATTTGATACGGCCACGTACTTCGCAGATACCTACACAGGCGATGGTCCAACGAAGGTTCGTGGGATGGCTGACATTGGCCAAGCGGTGGCGGTCTATCCCGACGAGGCCTCGGCCCACACCGCGTTCGACCGCGTCGTCTCACAACTAACGGCTTGTTCAGCACTGCACCTGCCACGCTACGAATTCGCAATGGACAAAAGCGATCCGTCGGCCGTGACCCTCAATAACAACGGATGGACAGTCATCTATCGCATCAAGTCGTCAGTGCTCATCGATGTCGCTGTGCTCGGTATTGAACAACCAAACCAGCCCGCCGCCACTATCGTTCAGACAATCACCGACCGCATCAAATAGACACAGGGATGCCAAGCTTCGTCGTCGGCGGGCACCAGAACGTTTGCTTTGCACGTTCATGCCCAAAGCTCGGGGTAGTACTTCGGGCAGATGCAGTGGCGGCTGTCAATCGGGGGGTCGATCAGCTGCGCAGCAATTGGCGATATCCGCGCCTCGAGAAATAGAGCCGACTCAATCGCGGCGGCGGTGACGCTGAATGGGTCATCGGGGTCGGACAACGAGACGGTGACGCGGTCCGCGTACACCCACATGAAGGCTTTGTGGCCGTCGATTTCGATGTGGCCTGGTTGACAAAGGTGGGGGAAGCGGTCGATGGGGGAGGGCAGGGCAGCGTAGTCGGCGCTGCTGTAGGCAACGCCGCGTTGTCGGGTCGGTGCATCCGCTGTGACTGCGCTGGCGGCAACGCCAAGGCATGTTAAGAGCGCGCGCAACGCCGGCTCGGTTTCCGCGCGCAGTGCGACGAGCAGGCGATCGCCATCATTGGCGTGTCCGCCCACCGCGCGGCAGAAGCGAAAGTAGCGCAGACGGCGCGCCCACGCGTGTAGTTCAGCCGGGCGATGGGTCTCGTAAAGCCACCGTTCCCATTGGGAATCATCGGGCACGGCATCAGCATATGGGTGCGTCGTGAATGGTCGGCAGCTGTCGCGGGGCCCGGGAGTTCATGTCGCGCTTGCCGCCGTTGGCAGCCCGCCAATCAACCGTAGTGAGCGCTGCGGTCACGACGATCAAGGTGGGGGCGCCGAACACTACTGGGCCGAGACGCTTTAGCTTCCACTTGTTCTCCCGTTGGTGAGATGGTCGGCGCTTTGCGATGCGTCCTTCCAGCCGCGCGCCTGTCCGTCCCAACGCCGCCAGTTCGCGGCCCGTGGGTGTCCGGAAAGGTCGACGCTGGTGTCATCGAAGACGCACAGTTCCACCGGCTGGCCGGGCAGGTAGACGCGAGTCTCCGATTCGCCCCGGCGAGCGGGATGTAAGAAAGGCTCGCCGTTACGAAGTGTCAGTGTCATCGCTACATGGCCGCCCCACCAATGCACGGCACCGACGTCGAGCCCGTCGGCAGTTGATACACCCGCGACGACGAATTCCGCTGGCACGGTGTAGAACAACTCGCCACTCATGTGGTAGCCGACCCCTTCCCCTTTCAGGCCCGCACTCACGTGTTGCGATGCCGCTGACGCTTGTCTACTGGCCAGCATTGCGGACATGTGTGCCGTAATTGCGGTCGGACACACCGGGGCATCTGGTTTCGAGCTGCCTGCCGAGCTGCGGTGAGCCCAGGCCATGACATGGCGGGTGCTGCAACGGCGCGCGGGCTCAGAATTCCGGGGCGCCGACGTGTCGCTGCCGCGGCGGCCGTGAGCTCGCAGCCTATCGTCGCAGTCAGGGCCGTCTGGGTCCCGACGAACGAAACCGGGGGGAATCATGACTGCGTGTGCTAGTGATCTCGGACGCTCTTGGCGTGTGCACTCACCGCGCCCGGCTCCAACCGTAAACCACCACCACTGAAAACCAGTGCAGCACAAGGGGGGAACAGCACCAGTGGACACCTTTTGGGCCAACGTAGACGAATGCGTCGACGCCATCACCACGGCCCGCACCGTCGAGGAAGTCATCTCAATCCTCAACCGCCACTTCGAGCCGTCCTCCGGCGCTGCGTTCTTCGGCGGCTCCGGAGGAGACCGGCAGCTCATGTCGGCGCTGCGGGAAGCCGGCTGGGCGATTGTGTGGGCCGAAGCCGTTTACTACTTCGTCGCCAAGGATCCCGCCGGCGACCTGTTGACCTACATCGAAGGTGACGTCTACCGCGGCGACGCTCGCTGAGAAGCGATCGCCGCCGACATCAACAAAGGAACCCGTTGTGCGACGGCTGCTAGACAGCGCCCTCGCCGCAGCGACGCTCGAATATAGGAAATACTCTGTGACACAGACCATTACACCGTCAGCGCCCGCGCACAGTGGCACGTTGCGCCAGTGGCAGCGGCGAGCGCTCGTCAAGTATCTGGCCACAAAACCGCGCGACTTCCTCGCCGTCGCGACGCCGGGATCGGGCAAGACGACGTTCGCACTCCACGTCGCCGCGCAGCTGCTGGCCGACCGCACCGTCGCCGCCGTCACCGTTGTCGTGCCAACCGAACACCTCAAGCTGCAGTGGGCCCAGGCCGCAGCGCACGCCGGCATCGCCCTGGACCCGCGGTTCAGCAACTCCGCGGCGCACACGTCGTCGGAGTACCACGGCGTCGTCGTCACCTATGCCCAGGTGGCCAGTCACCCAACCCGGCACCGGGTGCGCACCGAAAGCCAACGGACGCTGGTGATCTTCGACGAAATCCACCACGGTGGTGACGCCAAAAGCTGGGGTGAGGCGATCCGGGAGGCGTTCGACGATGCGACGCGCCGCCTGGCCTTGACAGGGACTCCGTTTCGCAGCGACGAGTGCCCGATCCCGTTCGTCACCTACGCCCCCGACAACGCGGGGGTCCTGCGTTCGCAGGCCGACCACGCCTACGGCTATGCCGAGGCGCTGGCCGACGGCGTGGTGCGGCCGGTGGTGTTTCTGGCCTACTCGGGGGAGGCCCGCTGGCGCGACAACGCCGGGGAAGAACACGCGGCACGGCTGGGTGAGCCGCTGTCTGCCGAGCGCACAGCCCGGGCATGGCGCACCGCACTGAATCCAGCCGGCGAATGGATGCCCGCGGTGATCGCCGCGGCCGACACCCGGCTGCGCCAACTACGCGAGCACGTGCCCGACGCCGGCGGCATGATCATCGCGTCTGATCAGACCGCCGCGCGCGCCTACGCCGATCTGGTGGCTGCGATCACCGGCGAAACACCGGCGGTGGTGCTCTCCGATGACCCGGGCTCGTCGGATCGCATCACCGAGTTCGCCGGATCAGATTCTCGCTGGCTGGTTGCGGTGCGCATGGTCTCTGAGGGCGTCGACGTGCCAAGGTTGGCGGTCGGGGTCTACGCCACCAGCGCGTCAACCCCGCTGTTCTTCGCGCAGGCGATCGGCCGGTTCGTGCGCTCCCGGCGCCCGGGCGAAACAGCCAGCATCTTCTTGCCCTCGGTGCCGAATCTGCTGCAGCTGGCCAGCGAGCTCGAGGCGCAGCGCGACCACGTGCTAGGCAAGCCGCACCGTGAGTGCGACCCGCTGGATGCCGGCCTGCCATCGCAGCGCCACGACGAACACCGCGAACTGGACAGCGGTTTCGAATCACTCAGTGCACAAGCCGAACTCGACCAGGTGATCTTCGACGGGTTGTCGTTCGGCACGCCTTCGCCGTCGGGCAGCGACGAGGAGGCTGACTACCTGGGAATCCCAGGGCTGCTCGACCACAGCCAGATCCGCGATTTGCTGAGTCGGCGTCGGGCCGACCAGCTCGACGCCGAACCCGCTACCCCGCCCGGCGGCGGCGAATACCAAACATGGGCAACTGCGCGCGCTGCGTAAAGAGCTCAACGCGCTGGTATCGGTTGCCCACCACCGCACAGGGCGCTCACACGGAGCAATCCACAACGAACTGCGCCGGATCTGCGGAGGCCCACCCGTCGCCGTGGCCACCACCGAACAGCTGCAAGCCCGCATCCAGGCAGTAAGAACGCTCCGGTAAGGCCAAGGCGTACACCTGCGGAACATGGTGGCGTGAAAGGAGATAACTCGATGGCCAACCTTGTGTCGACGAACGCTCTCGCCGATGATCCCATCGGCGGATTGATCACGGTCACCGACGCCATGGTGCACTACCTCACGCGCTGCTGCGGTGCGAGCGCGAAAGGATCCGCGAACTCGGCGACCGGCGTTGTCTGCCGCGGCTGCTATCGCGACATCGATCCTGAACTGGGCGGGGCCTGGATGGTCGACGACACCGACGCGTGGCAGCGCTACGAAGCTCGCCTCGTCTCGCATCTCGGAGGCTCTTATGCCGCCACCTTCACCGAGCGGTTACGTGCCCGCGCGATCGAGCGCACTCACAGCCAAGCCGGCGCATCGTGAACCCGTCCAATAATCACGGAGTCGACGCGCCCCGCCCGCGCCACCATTCGGGTGGACTGATCCGCGTGCGCGCGCTGCCGCAGGGGGCGCGCACGCATGCACACTGCCGCAAGGCAACTCCGGATAGCGGTGGCCTGCACGGCATCGGCGCGGTGCGAACAAGGACCCGGCGATGAAGGATTCCTCGCGGACCAACATCGCGGGATACGGCGGCTACCAGCCGATTATCGACGCGGTCGAGTCGCTGCTCGGCGTTAGCGTCGACTTGTTGAGCACGGGTGGAGGATGCGTGGCGTTAGGCGCCGAGCTCGAGGGCGGGGCGCAGATCATGATCACTGACGCGCAAGACACCCTGTCGACGTGGGCTCAGCGCGCTGCGGCCAAGGCAGACGGCATCTGCTACGGCTACCTGGTGGGCGTCTACGCCGATGTGCCGACCGGCTACGAACCGGTCAGTTACGTGGCCGGGCGCGTGACTGAAACACCGGCCGGTGTCGTCGCCCTGGTGCAGCGTGCCCTGCACGAAGCCGCTGCGGTGGGCTTCACGCCTCGGGGTGAATATATCGAGCCAACCGTGGTCGACGTGATCTGAGTTCGGTTGCAAATTCCAGGAAGTGAGGGGGAGATGGGGTTCTTTAGCGCTGACTGCATTGGTTGTGGACATCCGTTGTTGTCGATTCAGGCCACTAACAAGGTCAACGCGTGGATGAACTGGGGTGTCGCGATCACCCCAGATGGGTCGATCCTCAAGGGGCGCTACGACGGATATGGGCGTCTGGACTGCTATGAGTACGCAGTCGGAGTCGATAACACGGTGTGGCATGAGGCGTGCTGGCGCGTGGCCGGGTCGCCGATGGATTACCGCGGCGAGTCGGCGCACAGCTCCGATCAGGGATGGTTTTTCGCCGACGGCGCCCACGATATGCGTGAGCCTGTTGCCAAGTGATGACGCACCTGACTATCGCGCCCGCCGCAGCGGCCCCGGTTGGCGCCGAATGCCCGCGGGCCACAGTCGTCTTTCGTGTGGATTGGAGGAACCTGTGATGCTGAAACCACTTGAACGCGTGCTCGTCGTGCCTCGATCAGGATCCGCACCGCTCACCGGTCATTTCATGAGCTACAACCACTTCGGGAATCTGATGGTGGCCTACCACGAAGAAACCTCGAACGGGGATGAATGGGGGGTGTGGAGCCGTGAGGAAGTCGTCGGAAGCGCAGAACCGTGCCAATGCGACAGTGCGCGCCGTGCCCGCGCAGAGATCACACACACTGGTTCGGCTCCTGGGCACCTGCAATGATCCAGGCCGGTCAGAACCCGGGAGGCCAAATCCTGCTCGCCGAAGCCGCATAGCGTGCCAGCCGATAAACCGAAGGGGTAGTTCATGAATGGTGATCTGCAGACCTGGACCGTGGTCGGGCATTGGGAAAACGGTGAGATCCAAGTCGAGTACGTCGTAGAGGGCGCCTACCAGGATCCACGCATCGACACTGGCTACTGGGAGGAGGGTCTGTTCGCGGCCAGCGGGCAAGGCCGTACCGTCGACGAAGCCATCGCCGCGGTGCGCGCCGAATACGAGGAGCCCCTGCGAATATGACCACACCCCCGAGAGGAGATGGCATTGCGTCTCGCCGAGAGCTCCTTGATGCGCGGGCATGGCTGAGCAGTGTGACCGGCCGGTGGCAACGCCAGCGACTGCACAGTGCAGTCCTGCACGAAGCGCTTGCTCTACTGCAGCTCGTGGATAGCGTTGTGCTGCACGAGTTCCGCGAAATCCGCGATGTACAGGTTGAACAACTACAACAGAAGTGCGCCGAGCTCAGCTGCGCCATTGAGCACGTGCGCGGGCTCGGACACGGCGACAGCCTGACCGCGGCCGGCGCGAGGCTCGTCGATGCGATCCGCGGCGAACTGGCGCAATAGCGGCTTGGCAGGAAAGCCAGGACGGCTGGCAATGCTGATGCCGGGCGGTCAGTCCACTCGAATTGGGCCACTTCGGGCACATCGGCGCCCGGTATTCCCAGGCCCGCGGCCCAGACAGGTGTGTTCTCCAGGCGCGGGACACGCCGGGCCGCCCCGGGCTCCCGAAGAATCCGCACCGCGGCCGTGGCGAAGCCAGAAACCCAGCCTGCAGGTCGTTAATGTCCAGATCGGTGCGCTGAGGCACCAAGGGGGGACATGCCGGGGATCCAACAAGTAGTCGGCGTTGTCAGCGGGCACGGCTGGCAACTCGACTACGACGGTTTCTCGCCGGGGCGCATGCACATCTGGCGCCACGGCGACACCAGTGTGCACATCGACTACACCGCCGGCGATGTGCAATGGGCGCACGTCGAATGCTGGCACGGTGTGGTCATGACGAGCACCGACGGTGTGGCCGATGCGGCCGATCGGCTCGAGCTGGTCAAGAACTGGCTCACCACCAAGGGGCTGCCGTGGCACGACTGCGGCCATCCCCGGACAGCCCGGTAGAGCAGCGTGCAGTCCGAAACATGTTGTCAGATCACACAACCAAGGGGGAAATGAAGAATGAGTGTTCGCGCCGATGTCTATCTGAATGAGTCGCCAGATCACTTCTTCGGCTACAAAGACGGGCACCTATTGACCAAAGCCGCATCGTTCGACTTCGACGCCGTGGTGCTAAGCCAATCCGCAGACGGTGTGGCGTCGGCCCTGCACACGATCTTCCGCGAACTCAACATCGACGATCCCACCGCGTGGTGGGCAGTGCGCTACCGCGAAGACCGGCACCGCAGTCTCAGCGTCGGCGACGTTGTGGTTCTCGGCGAGACCGCCTGGGCTGTCGCAAGTGTGGGCTGGGAGCAGGTTGTCTTGAAGGCCGAGCAGATCATTGCCGTCGCTTGAGCCCAGACCCGGATCGCAGTAGCCGGCAACCAACATCACCATCGCAGGACAAAAGGGGGGATTCGCGATGGCCGACACTGTAATAGAAATCGATCCCAGCGAACTGAGCCCGATGCAACGTGAGGTGAACCGCGGCCTGATGGTCGCGTTCATTAACGCCGGGCTCCTTCATCGGGCACATCTCGACGTCCGCAGATCGATAGTGCTATACGACGAAAGCGCAACCTTCGCCTACGCGACAGACGAATTGCCGTCCGACAACCAGCTGAAGGCGCTCTACGAAAGCTCCGGCGTCCGATATTGGTCGCGCGGCTGCTGATCGCAATTGCTCGCGCCAGCAACCGAGCGCGTGTCGGTAGTGGACACACCGCGACAGGACGTCACGCTATTGATGCACGACGGGGTTGGTCGACGCGTAATTGCCAGTAGCAGTGTCGGCCTACTGCACCGTGGCGGGTCACCTGGCCCCGCTTCTCCAGGATCTTGAGGTTGCGGTAGACAACTTCATGAACCACGTTGGTACCTAACGTATCTGCTAAAGCGCGCCGAAGATCGGCCGTCGACGACACCGCTGCGGTATCACCCAACATGCCCAGCAACAGCCGACGGAGATCTCGCGCTGCGATGAGGTTGGTCATGGCGGGCAGTGACCCTGATACGTGGTTAACACGGTGGCCTCGTTAGAAGGTGACATCAGCAGTGGAGAAACATGTTTCGGTTCTGACAACGGATGTGAACATAGGCGGCCAAACAACGACGCCAGTGAATAGCAGCAGTCTATCGTGATCGCTGCGCGGCTGTCCCGGGCGTGTCTTGCCACTGCCCATCTGGGTGTTATGCCGTGGCGGGTGGCGCTTATGGCGCTGAAGAACACTGGCAGGACTGTGGCCTCCCGCGGTTTCAGCCTGGCTGGTGCACGGAAATGCGTTGTGCGACTTCACGGTACAGATATGGGCTGTTGTAGGTGCCGGGGTCGGTGATATTGACGACCGTAGCCATGATCGGCCAGCCACATCGCTGCAGCCACTGATCGAAAGACTCGCCAGCGGTGTAGGGTGCGTGGACGATCACGGCGAACGCTGGCCCGGCCGGCGAGGTCTCCAATCCGACCGCATGGACAACGGTCGTGATGATCCCAGCCTCTGCGGCGAGACGCTCAGCGAGGACCTCGACAGCGAGCTTGGCCGCCTGAGGGTGCAGGCAGCCGTCAGCGCCGGCGATGACAGACCACGTGTGGGCGCCAAGGAAATCGGCGTGGTAGCGCAGCGGATCGGCGATCCAGACGGCAGCCGCGCCGTGAGCGTCCGCGACGTCAACGGTGAAGAACTGCGCGCAGGCCTGGCCGCCCCATTGCTCCGGTGTGATCTGCTGCCCGGCAAGCTCACACATCGTGGTGGATGGTGAAATGTGCCTCATCTTCGATAGTCCCCCTGGGTTGCGCTAACCCGCGTCACGGCGGTTGCTGTCACAGCTCGTCGAGGGCGGCGAAATAGTCGGACATGTCGAATGTGACTGTCCAACAGGGCGAAAAGGCGGCGCCGCTCGACTGAGGGAAGAAGTCCAACGACAACTGTTTCGCGTATTCGCGCTCAGCGCGCGTCGGGAAGCCATATTCGCGGGCGATCGCAACGCGGTCCGCATCGGTCATGCAGGTCGCAGGCGTCCCGAGGACCACACTGCTGCCGCCGTTGCGGACGGCGGTGACGAGTGTTGCCGAGCTGGCGGGCTCGCACTGCAGCACAACGGTGTTGGTGTGGGTGCTCATAGAATTCCTTATCGGGCGCGGGTGTCGGTGCGGATGGGTGACTGACGGCGAGGGACAGAGAACAGGACCGTTGAGGGCAGTGGTGAGCCGGTCGTCGCGCAGTCGTCATGCCCGCAAGCGCAGAATGCTGTCGGTAGGGATCAACCAGTGGTGACCGCCGCCATCCAAGGGGCCCAACACCAGGCGGCTTGGCTCGCTGCGCAGCAACACGCCAGTAAACGTGTGGCTGCCGGTCGTGACCTCAACGGGCCCGAATGGGCCGTCGTCGAGGATATCGTCAGCAGCAGCGCGCACCAGGGCGGCGAACGTCCCGGACCAGCCGTCCCCAGAGTTGGCGAGGTCGAGGTCGTAATGACCTGTGTTTGGGTAGATTCGAGCCTGTCCAGCCACCCCAGTGTCCCCCCTGGTTGGTTCTCTGAGCAGGGTACCGCCCGGAGGCTGGCCGTCATTGGCGGCGACACGTCGTCATCGGGGCTTCCTCTGCAGCCCCGATGGTCTGATCGGCTGGGGCGGCTTGGCGGGATTTCCGGTGCGTCGCGGCGGACCTCCCACCAATCGGTGCGGTCCGGACTACGCTGACAGCAGCGCTCGAGGAACGGCCCTCTCCCCCCTGGGCCGCGACCTTCGTAGCGCAGAGCGTGTTTCATGGCACGCTGCCGGCCCGGTCGCACCGTTGATCCCCCTCTGCGGTGTCGCCGGGCCGGCATTTCTGTGACCCGGGCCCTGTTGACCTACGCCGGGTGGTCACGCGCGCGCCAGCGCACACCGCTTGCCCGCGTTGCTTGTAGTAGCACTCGATCGCGGGCGCCCAGCTCGATATGGCGGGCCAGAAAGTAGGGGACACGCCCACAGGTGGCCCATTCCAGAGTGTTCGCAGTGCCACTATCAGGAATAGGGGAGGGGGATTCGTTCCAGTGCACACACGACGCCAGTCGACTTGCGGAGGACGCGCCGAGACCAGTCGCGCTGCACACATCGGTCCCCGCCATAACGCTCGGGAGCGCGGCGCGCTTCACCACCGAAAACACAGGCCGTAGACCGCGGCCGCGACCAGTCTTGCCGGGGGGAAGATAGACATGGGCGCAGCCAAATTGCGCATCGTTCACGCCAATGATGGCACCGCGATCGCCGTGCGTGAAGTCGGCCCCGACGATGCGCCCGTCAAAGTCGTGTTCTCACACGGGTTCTGCCTCAACATGAATGCCTGGGCGCCGCAACAGCGCCACCTCGTGCGTGATCTCGGCAGTGACGTCAAACTCGTGTTCTATGACCACCGCGGCCACGGAGCGTCAGCCGCGGCCAACCCAGCCACCTACACGCTGCCCACCCTGGCCGGGGACCTGAACTCAGTGGTCACCGAAACTACGTCGCCGCACGAACGCAGCGTGCTCGTCGGGCACTCCATGGGAGGCATGACAATCCTCGCGTTCGCCGCCCGCTACCCGCAGACCTTGCAGCGCGTCGGCGGGGTCGGACTGATTTCAACCGTGGCGGCCGGACTAGACACCTGTGGGCTCGGGCGAGCGTTACGAACCCCGGCCGTCCCATTGCTGCATTTGGCCGCGAGTTGCGCGCCCACAGTCGCCGGTCATGCCTGGAGGGTCGCGCGCCGCTCAGTGGCTCCGCTGATCGGCATTCCAGTCGCGAATTGTCCGGCGGCGCTGGCTAATCAGCGATGTGCCCGGATGATCACCGAGACGTCGATAGTCACGATCACCGCCCTGCTGTCGGCGTTTCGCTGTCACGATGAAACAGCCGGTCTGGCTGCGTTGGCGGCGCTGCCCGCACTTGTCGCCTGCGGCGACGCCGATCACATCACGCCGATATGTCACTCGGTGCGGATCGCTCAAGCTCTCCCTCACGCCGAAGTGCTATGTGTGCCCGGCGCTGGCCACATGCTCGAGCTGGAACGGCCACGTCTGATCAGCGACGCAATCGGGCGCCTGGTGGAGGCGGCCCGTGGGCGCCAACTAGCCATGGTGGGCAGCTAGACCAGGCGACCGGATCGGGGCCGACGAAACGTTGACGGACGTGGTCTGGGCGGGGAACTGAGCGTGCCGGCAGCTTTTCCGCGTCGCCGGCGCGGAAGGGGAGATGCCGTGCCCGAAGCCGACCGAATTTTGTCCGCCGATTTCCGTGCGTGATCGCGTGTCTCTACCACGATTCCGCTGCTGATATCGGGCAATCTGGAAGTGACCGACTACCAGGGTTCGTTGCCGGAGCACGAACACTGTCGGGTCAGTTTCATGAGAACAACCGGAATGCAGGGGCCGGGAATGTATTACATACTGACGGTTTGTCGAGACCGCGAGCGTAGCGGCCACCAGCTGGTAGTGCACTGGGACGACGACGACCCCAACACCGTTATCGCGCAGACCTTCACCGCTGAAGCGATCACCAATGACGCGTGATAGAGCAAGCAGCGGCCCGCATAGGTTTCCGCGTCGTGTCCACAGATTCCGACAATGCGGCCCGCGGTTGGGCGCTCGTCACACGCTTCGACAGTGACCGGCCATTCTTCAACCCGGCGGACCGCTCCTGGTCATCCGTTGCAAGCAGGTAAGCGTTAGCGCCCGATCACCCCAGCGTCGCTTAAGGCCGCTGCTGGGGGCCGACAGCGGCTGATGGGCAAGAACGTCGGTGAGCGACGTGTCGCTCCCATAAAGCGGCGCCGCTGTCCGGTCACACTAGGTCGTGGACCGCGCCGCGGGCTGGCGCGCCGGCAAACTGGGGGTGTGTCATGACGGAGGCAACGATCCATGCTGTCGCTCGAATGATCGATCCTGCGGCCGCCCAGCTGGCAGTCGCGAGCGCGTTTTCGACGTTGGGCAGTCTTGCCGAATGGGACTCAGAAACAATCGAGTGGGTCACCCAGGATCTGCTACGAGCTTTTCCGACTGGACTGCCGACGGTCACCGATCAAGACGAGGCCGCGTTGGAATTCTGGCAAGCGGTAGTCCAATCGCGCTAGGAGTTGACCCGTAATTACTTGTGCGTTTGAAGGTTCCAGAGTCCGGCGATGATTTGGAGGCTGTGATTGATGGCATCGGCGGACTGGCGGCATTGCAGGCCACGCCCCGCGGAAACAAACGCCTATTTCAGCTCAGAGAAACCATGATCACAGAAGGATGCACCCCTAGCGGATGCCAGTGCTCGTGCCACCGCCCGGGTATGAGCATGTTCATGTCTCATGTCGCGCCGTGCTGCTCCGGCAAATTCGACGTTCAGGTCGACGACTACCAACAGGCCATCGCAGCGGCTTCCGGCGAGGTTGAGACACGTAACGATCCTGAATTCGGCGGCGTGGACGCCGGCGATGGCGACCGTGCGTATGAGAGAAACCCTGCCGCAGAACAGCATCAGCAACGGCTTGCATAGCCGCTCATAAAACCCAAACGGAGGACACGATGGCGACGGAGGAGACGATGGCGCGAACGATATTGCCGGCTGAGTTACTGGCTCGGCTAAACACCGAGGGGCGGATGGCTGCCTCGCGGTCTCGTTTTGTTGATCCCGATGCTGTCGCCGACGTGAGAAAGTTGCTCGCAGAGCGTGGTGAGGAATGGGCTGCCAGCGTCCTAATGAGGGATATCTCGCGCCGTTCAATCGCGTGCCAACAGTTGCCGTGGCTGGATCCGGGAGAGTTAGAGACGCTCGTTCTTGCGGACAAAGCGGAGTTCGAGCAGCTTATAGCAGGCCTGTAGAACAGCAGCGGGTGAATTCCACCGCAATGAGCGAAACACCAAGGGGGACAGCATGGATCGCAACGGAATCACGTTGTCGCGTGATCAGCTTGAGAGCTGGGCCCGTAGGCCATTGACCGATGCCGAGGTCGATTCGATCGCCAAATGTATTCCGCATTCGTCGATTCCCGACGCGATCGAAACAATCGCGAACGAAGCCATCGTCGATGCCTAGGACGTCGAGTGTGCGCTGACCGTTAGCAGGTGATGTCGGCAAGGGGGAGTGAAAGTGGGTTACCAGATCGATCTGAGCCAGGTTCCTGTCGAACACAAGGGCGAGCCGCGCAGCGGCTGGTATCAGCATCCCAGCGGCGTGTACATAAGTCCGCTTGTCGTGGCGAAGCACCGCATGACCGGCGAACCGCCGCAAGCGTTTACATACGAGGCGTGGAGGCACGGAGGCTGGTACGTCGCAGAGACCGTGTGGCCCAACGGCGGGTGCGGCTGTGTGTCGCGCAACTACGCCGACGGCAAGTGGCGGATCGCTTGTGACCCTCGCCCGTTCGGTGAGCAGCCGACGTTCAGGACCCGTGAAGACGCCGCTCGCGGTGAATGGTTGTTCGTGAAAGCGCTTGTGGAAGCCACGCCGTGGTAGCACGAACCCGGCGGCCGGGGCTCTGGGTGTGTCGACATCGGAATGGTTCGGCATCGTGGCAGCCGTCGACAATCCGCTGGCGTGGCCAGGGTAAGGCCGCGAATACAGCAACGTGCGATCGCTGAGGAAATGAGGATGTTATGCGCTTAGTGACGATCGTGGTTGAGGAAACTGCGGTCTATGTCAAACGCGGTATCGAGGTCCCTGACGACGTCGACTTGTCGGACGCCCACACAGTGTGGGAACTGTGGGCCGAGCACGGCGGGACAGACCGCGACGACCTCGACGGTGTGATCGACGCCGAAATCTCAGTCGACATCGAGCGCGGCAACGGCATCCGGCGATGAAACCGGATAACTACAACGTCATCTTGCGAGTGCTGGATGTCGATGGCTACGAGACTGGCATATCCCATAGGGGCCCGAAGATCGCCAGCCAGCAGTTGGTTGATCAGGCAGTGCGCTCTATCCGGGGTCGCTACGGCGTTCACGTCACCCATACGCTGACCTACCCGACGGGCAGTTTTCACCGGGTCGATAACGGCGAAATGTTCGCGCGCATAACCTTTTGGCGCGACCAGGGTGAGTAACGGCAGGCCGCGCCAGCGGATCCCGCTCAAGCCGAGCCGCTAGAACAACAATGGAGGAGGACGCAAACGTGAGGTTCACTGTGGATGCCGCGGAGCTGCAACGGGTGTCGCGCACCTACATCGTCGAGGCCGACTCGATCGCGGACGCAGAAGCAAAAGCGTCAATCGGAGACACAGTCGACGAGTGGGACGCATTAAAGCAACCCGAAGTTGTGGACCGCACTGTGTTCGAGACGAGACCCGACGACGACTAAGAAGAGCCTTATCACTGGGAGGCAACGGAGCAGGGGCAACAATGTCAATGTCCGCGTCCGCGCGTGACGAACTGCACGATCCCCGAGGAGGATGAGTGATCCTCCAATGGCGAAGGTTCGAGGGGCCAGGCGGCGAGCGGGCCGATGGCACCGCTGGTATCTACTTGACTCTAAACACTGGAAAGCTGGTGCAGCTCTACTTCATGAATCCCGATGAGCCGCTATGCCCAATCAACCGCGAAAGGGCCCGACTGTACATGGAATTCGCCACGGTCGATGAAGCCCATCGCTACGCCCAGTACGACGACGATATGAGGCGGTTACGACCATGACAGCAGGCAACGCCTGTGGCGTGCATCCCCAATTACGACGCGCGCAATCCGCGCCCAAGTTACTGGCATAAGGAGCCATGATGCCGCAGCACTTCGAGACTCCCGCCGATGCGGCCGCGTATGCGGTCATTGACAACGCTCGCCGAGCCGCCGAATTGACGATCAACGTGCACGCCACATCGTCGGCGTCGGCGCGCCCCTGCGCTCACGGCTACTGGCACGGACACTGCCCGCTGTGCCACGGCACGACCTGATGTATTAGCGGTCTGCTTGGTTGCGCAGGCGCGGGATTTCCAGCGCCTGTCCTGACCGCGCCGCGGCGCGTACGCGCTCGCGTGTGTCCTCGGGAACGTCAGTGTCGGTGGGAACGGTGTCTGGATCTATGCGCAGGACATCTAGGAGCCGGTACAAGTCGTCGTTGTCGAGTCGGCCGGCGCGATGCTCGTCGATTCCCACCGCCAGGGCCTCAATCGCGATCCGCGCGTTGAGCGGGTAGTTGATGAACTCATTACCGCCCCAGGCCATCGCTTCGCGGCCTTCGCGGTGAACACGTTGAATCGCAGCACCGACGTCGTTGCCGAAGTGCTTGAGCGTTCGGCGGGTCGCGTCGTCGAGGTCCTCGTTGGCCAGCGCTGCGGCGGCGAGGTCGCGCCAATTCTGGAGCATCTCGAGTACACGGCTGCGCATCCGGCGATCCAGGAACGCCACCGATCGCCACAGCATCCGCACCTGCTGGGTGTAGCGGCGATCCCCTTTCTTCGATGACACTAGATGAGCCCGCAAGATACGCCCGAAACGCTCTGGGGAGCCCGTGAACTGTTCGGCGACCCAGGCCGGGGTCACTCGATCAGGTAACTCAGCCTGCGACAACGGCACAGGATCCCATGGATTCACCCGATATACCGTACGACCACAGGCAGGCGTTGTCTGCACCCGCCGGCCGTCGGCGGAGCGAAGGGGAACCGACATCACTCCCACCCCACCCTTGCCCGGGCTGCGCTACCGCGCCGCCACCGGTGATCGCGCCGGGTAACGCCGGTCATGCGATCACCGGCTCGTGTCCGAAGCAATAACCAACCGTTTTGCATGGTGGGGCGGATAGGTCGCAGAACGCGAGCCTGTAGGGCTGCCACTCGGTCGCGGCTTCAGGCGGTTGGTGGCCATACGTTCGAGGGGTAGCCATACGGACAACGAGTTGCGGATCTAGCGCGTTGTCGATGCGGCTGTCGATGTAGTCCTGTGCCTCAGTTGCGCAACGGAAGTTTGACGCGTAGACGCCGCGGCCGCGGCCCGGAACAACGAACTCGATGCCGAACTCCCTGATCATCTCGCTCACTGAACTACCTCCAGCCGCGAGTGCATCAATCCGATGACTGACGTGTCGGCCAGCCCTAGCAACAGCGTGAGTTGTCGCAACCTCAACGACCCTCCCCTTCCTTACCCCGCGAACAGGGCTGATGCATTAGAGATGCCCACGGCGGCTGCACGGGTCTATGGCGCAACGGGCGTGCAGCCTCTCTAGTCCAGGTTAGAGACGCTCCCCATCCGCTCGTCGGGTGCGACACGCTCACCGCGGTAGGTCGGGCCATGGCGGAGTCACGTCAAACCAGAGTGTCGGTGGTGAGCGCTAGCGTCCTGCTTGTCGGGACAGAATTTCTCGCCGCGGTATCGGTGACCGGCCCCGGCTGGCCGCCGGGGCGGTCGAATTGGGGGATTACATGGGGCAGGAGCCATTTTTCGCTAACGGACTGCAGGGCGAGAGCGTGAAGGAGCTGGCTTCCTTGCTCGAAGATCTACCGAAGCGGTCCCTGGCATTGACCGGAGAAGGTAAAGATGCCCAGCGGGACAACGACACTCGAGCGGGCTGGGCGGCGCGGGCGCTAATCGCGTACGCCAAGCAACTCAACGAAGCCAGCCTTACCGAAGAATTAGAGACGGTCGTGGGCGACCTACTCGGAGACCTGCGGCATTTGTGCGATGCGCTGCAAGTCGATTGGGACATCGTCGCCAACAGATCAGAGTTCTACTACCTTACCGAGATAGCCGGCACGCTCTAGAAAAGGCCGCGTGATGCGCTGTGGGAGCGCACATATCGTGCCTGCTGGACTACGAATGATTACAGTGCCGCAAACAGCCCAAGGTGGCCTGGTAAGGCCATCACCTCTCGTAGTCATCACGCGTCCAGCGCTGGATGGTGTTCGTCGATTTGCCTAATAGATCGGCGATTTCACGGACAGATCCGTGAGCGGCCCGTGCATCGCGGACCGCGTGGCGCAGTGCGGTGTTGGCCTTATCAGCGGCACGTAGCGCAGACAGCAGGCGGGAGCGCTCCGGTTCGGGAATGCTGCCCGGTGGTCGACCGCGGGGGCGGGGGCTCACCTGCCCACCTTCCGCGTTGGAGGCCGGTGTTTGGTCATAGTTCTCGCTTCCAGTCGTGGCGATGGCCCTTGCCCGGCCGCTTCAGTGCGCGGGCGTCGTTGCTGTGCGGGCCGGCGGCGTTGCCGCGGTGAGTTTCAGCGCGAGCGCGTCGCCGCGCCTTCTCGGCTTCCTGTATTTGGTCGGCTAGTTCGCGGTTGGTTTCGTCGGGTGAGGCCACGGATGAATCGTAGCGCAGAGTGACACAAAAATAAGAGGCAATAACGTAGCGAGTATCGCTACAAAAATGCTAAGGTCGATGTCGCCCCCGAGCCGCGGGGAAGCTGCCAGACACCAACAAGGGGAGAGACGTCGAAAATGACGTGCGCGGAGAACAAGAACCTGCAACGCATCGCCGGCCTACTTAACAAGGCGGAACACACTGACAATCCACACGAACGCGACGCATACATGGAACGCGCACAACAACTGGCGACACTGAACGCGATCGACCTGGCCAAGGCCCGCGCCTTCACCGCCGCGCGCAACCCCGTGGCCACCCCGGTTCAACGCACCATCACCATCGGTAGGAGCCGCCAACGCGGCCTGCGTACCTACGTCGACCTTTTCCTGGGCATCGCGGCCGCCAACGACGTGCGCGTCGACATCGAGACCACCGCCACCAAGGTGTACGCCTACGGCTACCCCGAGGACATCGATATCACCGAAACTCTCTACGTCAGCTTGCTCACCCAGATGGTGATGGCCTGCACCGCATTCCTGGCGACCGGCGAGTACAAGAACGAAACAGTTCGGCGCAAGGTGCGGGCCTTCGATGAGGTGCTCGGCTACTACTGCTACGAGTGGCGGCGGGTACCAGTCACCAAAGTCACCGCGCGACTGGAATTCCAGTCAGCCTTCGCGTCTCAGGTCGCTCGCCGCCTCCACGCCGCTCGCCGCACCGCCGAAGCCGAAGCGGTCAACAACGACGACACGGCTGCTACCGGCCAGCCGGCACCGCGATCGTGCTCGCGGAGAAACGCGCCACCGTTGACTCCTACTACAAGGGCAGCTCGCCCGCGCGAGGCTCATATCGCGGGCACCGATCGAGAGTGAACTCCCGGTTGGGTCGTGACGCCGGCGACCGCGCCGGCCGTGCCGCACGACTATCGGCCCCATCGTCAATTGGCGGCCGCGCAGCGGCTATCGAACGGGCAGCGAGCTGACCATGGCTGAGCGTGATGTCCAGAAGAGCAGGGTCTACCACGCCGAGGAAATCATGCGCAACATGCTGCGGAACTGCGCCGAGAGCGGCAACCCCGTAGTCACCGTGAACGGGATCACGGTGACCCTACCGCCGGAAGCCCGGTTCGGATCACTTCAATCCGTGCAGGACTACATCGATCGAGTGTTAGCGCATCCCGCCGTTGTGGCGCGGTTCGGCCCGCCCGGGCCCGTTACAGTGCGGGCCCGGCGCGGCACTACCCAGGCCCACTACGAGCCCTGCGGGGCGGTGATGGCGATACCTGATCACGGCAGCCTGTGGGCGCTGCGGGAAACCGTTGTGCTGCACGAGATTGCCCATCACCTCGACACGAGCGGCGGCGCTCACCATGGCCCACGGTTCGTTGACACCTACTTGACGCTGCTCGAGGCGGTGATCGGGCCGGAGGCTGCGCTGGTAATGCGCGTCATCTACGCAGACAACGCTGTTGTGAGCGCAATCGGCGACGGAGCGCGGTAACCGGCCCGCTCTCGGGCAGGGCGAATCCAAACTGGCTGATGGTTTATGGCTGGCGGGCGTGTCGATGGATCTCAGACGGCCAGACCACGGCTTAGGCTCCCCCAAGGGGGGAAGACAATTGAGTGTTTACGCGTGGCGTATCGATCGCGATCATCTGGGCAGCGGCGTGGATGAGTGGGGGATCGGGTTGGAAAGCTGCGTGGGCGTGGTCGGCCCGCGCGATGCGCGGCTGGACGGTGACGGGAAGCCCACCGGCTACCCTCATCGCCACGAGTTCCGCATGTACGACGACGACGGCGAGCTGTATGTCACCGGCACCCTGTTTTGGGACGGTGATGCCGAGCCTGATGAGAGCGTCTTGTTTGGCCCGCTGCGCGACTACGGCGCCGGGGGCCTCGGCTGCACCCGCATCGCCTTCCCCGGCCGACCAGAGTGGGAAATCGGCTGAAATCGCCGAAAGCAAAGCGCCAGAACGAAAGACAGCCGATAACAGATCGCCATCGAACCGGGGGATGACATGACGGCGAGCAATAGCGTGTTTGTTTCCGCGCCGACGATAACGGCGCGAGAGCTGGCCGAGGAGATGCTGGCACTGCTAGGGACGCCAACGGCTCGGATAGCAACTGCTGAATTCCACACCGCCGCAACAGAATCGCCGGAGTTCAAGATCCCCGCGGGGACCGACTATCACGGGTACGTCCCATCGCAGGGCTTGCCAGTGTGGCTGCGGGTAGGCGTGCTCGACGAGAGCTACCGCGCGCAGGTACTAGCCGACTATGACGGATCGCAGCTGATTCGCGAAGCGATGTTCGGAGCGACACACCTCGCCCGCCTCGTCTACAGCTACGGAGGGGGCATCGAAGCCAACGTGAACGCGGCGATCGCCCAGCTCGCCGACCGCTACCCGCTGCGGTGGGTCGATGATCTGGGTGCGCTGCACCGCTGACGCATCCAGGCCTGGACCGTAACAAGAAGGGGAAGGCAGTGGCGTTGTTCCGTGACCGCGGCACAGGCGAAGAGCTAGACGATGCCGACCTCGATGACCAGTACCACGCCTACGTCGCAGAGCTGGAAGCCGAGCTGCCGGACGTACAACCGTGCTCGTTCAAACACTGGCTACGCGGCGAGCTCCAAGACCGTTTGGTTGAAATAGCCGGCGGCACAGAGGGGCCATAGCGCAGGAAGCACAATGATCGCGGTTCGTGTAGCACCACCCGATATGCCTGCCTTTCTTTAACACCAAGGGGGAAAGCCACGAATGCGCACATGTTTCATCGCTGACGGAACTGCAGTGTATGGGATCACCGCGACCGGCCGCGTTCACATCGCGGATACCGAAGCCGAGTCATGGGCCCACACGATCGCCGAGGCACTCAACAAAGACCCCGACGTGTACGTCGTCTGACCAGAACACCCCCCGCGCCCCAGCTATCGGGGCGTCGCGGGTTCGGCCGGGTCCGTCAGATTAACGGTGTAAGTGGCATCTTCGGTTAGTTGTTCTCGCTGGCTGGTATGCGGTCGGCGAAGGTGATCGCGAAGGCGTTCAGTGCTGGCTTCCAGCGCATAACCCACCGCCTTTGGCCGGTCCCGGTTGGGTCCAGCGACCGGGTGACCAAGTATAGGCATTTGAGGGCTGCCTGCTCGGTGGGGAAATGGCCGCGGACCCGCACGGCGCGACGGTAGCGGGCGTTCAATGATTCGATCGCATTGGTCGAACAAATCACCTTCCTTATCTCGGTGTCGTAGTCCAGAAACGGAATGAACTCCTCCCAGGCGTTGCGCCACAACGCAATTGCCGCCGGGTAGCGATGCCCCCACTCGGCGTCGAATGCATCCAGGGCCTCCTTGGCCGCGGCGGCGTTGACCGCGGTGTAGATCGGCTTGATCGCCTTGGCGATCGCATCCCGATGCTGGCGCCCGGCGTAGCGGAAGGTGCCCCGGATCAAATGGATGATGCAGGTCTGCACGATCGTGTCGGCGAACACCGCGTTCACCGACGCCGGCAGTCCCTTCAACCCATCGCAGACCAGGAAGAAGATGTCGACCACCCCGCGGTTGCGCAGCTCGGTCAGGACAGCCAGCCAATACTTGACTCCCCGTCGCCCTCGCCGGCCCACATGCCCAGCACGTCACGATGGCCCGCGAGATCGACCCCGATCGCCGCGTAGATCGGCCGAGGCCCGACCTGGCCGTCGCGGATCTTGACGTGCAGTGCGTCGATGAACACCGCCGCGTAAACGCGTTCCAAGGGCCGGGTGTGCCAAGCCGTCATCTCCTCGACCACCCGATCGGTGATCCGGCTGATGGTGTCCTTGGACACCTGGGCGCCGTAGATGTGGGCGAAATGGGCGCTGATCTCCCCGGTGGTCAACCCGCGCGCATACAGCGACAACACCACCTCATCGACATCGGTCAGCCGGCGTTGGCGCTTCTTGACGATCTGGGGCTCAAAGCTGCCGCCACGATCGCGCGGTACGTCGATCTCGACGGCACCGCACGCATCGGTCAACACCGTCTTCGGACGAGTCCCGTTGCGGGAGTTGCCACTTCCATGCCCTTCACGGTCATGCTTGTCATAGCCCAGGTGCTGTTGACCGGCACTCAGGATGAGCATGTTGGCGGCGTTGAAGTTGAGGATGTGTGGGCTTGAAATGACCCCGCCGGCAGGCGTCCGGCGGGGTTGGTGGTGTTCGGGGTGTCGGAGTGGTGTTCAGTCTGCCGTGACTTCGGTAACGGCGGTGCGGGTGGAGGATTCATCCACGATGGCCTTGTCGGCGGCGAACGCGGCGACGAGGGCTTGCAGGGCGAGGTTGTTGACCGCGCGCGGATAACCGCGGCTGGTCTGGTGGATCAACCCGATGGCGTCGTCGGAGAACAGGGCGTCGTCGCGTCCGGCCAGCTTTAGGTGATGACGCAGGTAGGTGCCGGTCTCGGTGTCGGTCATGGGCGCCATCGTGTAGCGCAGCCCGATGCGTTGGTCGAGCGCGGCGAGCACGCCGAGTTTCATTCGCCGCCGCAGGGTGGGTTGGCCGATGAGCAGGCAGGCGAATGGGCTGGAGGAGTCCAGGTCGTGATTTGTCAAGAGCCGCAACGCTTCCAACTGGTCATAGCCCAGCAGGTGTGCCTCCTCGACGACCACGACGGGGGTGCGTCCGCGCTCGGCTTGTTCGGCGGCTAGCGCGTCGGCGGCCTGCGGGGCGAGGGTGGCGTGGTGGGTCAGGGGTTGCCCGCCGAGCGAGGCGACGATGCGGTGGTGGATTCCCCGGACGCCGACGGTGGGGTCGGGCAGGTAGATGACGGTGTGGCGGCTGGCATCCAGGGCGGCCAGCGCGGCGCGCACCGCGACGGTTTTACCGGCGCCGACCTCGCCGGTGATCACGCCGATGCGGCGGTCGGCGACACACCAGCTGATGCGGGCGATGGCTTCGTTGTGCGCGGTGTGGCGGTGCAGCATGCTCGGTGCCAGGTCGCGGCCGAATGGCATGCGCGAAAAGCCGTAGTAGGAGATCAGTTTGTCCATCATTTCGGTTGGGCCTCCTGGCCGGTGAGTAGGTCGAGTTGGCCGGGGATCTGGTCGGCAGCCCCGGTGAGGGCGGCGTAGTTGACACCGCGGGCGAGTTCGGCGGCGTGCGCCGTCTCGATCACCTTGGCGTAGTCGATGCCGGACGGTTGCGGTGGCGCAGTGGGGGTTTCGGGTTTGGCCTTCGGGTGTGAGTGCCGTCCGATGTGGTGCGGGATGGCCAGGCCCATCGGCGCGCCGGCGACCCGGACCTCGATGCGGGTCAAATCGAACGGGTCGAACACCAGCTCCACTTTCCGCCCGACCAGGCACGGGTCGACCTCATAGGAGTTGCCGTGCAGCGCCACGGTCGCGGTCTTGGTCACACGGCGGTGCTCCTCCCATAGGAACGCCTCGGTCAGCGTCTCGGTGCTGGGCAACGGAAACGGGCCGCCGGCGCACCAGCGGTCCAGCGGTGTCTGCCCGGTCTCCGAATGCACGGTTCGGTGATAGACGGTTTCGACCCAGGCGGTGAACAGCCGGTTCAACTCGGCGAGGTCGGCGACGTGGTGGCGGCCGGCGACGTCGGGTTCGCCGGTGATCTCGACCAGGAACTGATCGCGCACGGTGCGGAAGAAGCGCTCGATTTTCCCGCGTCCTTCGGGTCGGCTTGGGGTGGAATGGATCAGGCGCACACCGAGTTTCGCGCATGCCCGCAGCAACCATCGATCGACGAACGGTGATCCGTTATCGACATACGCCGCGCGCGGCACCCCGCGTGACGCGAGTGCTGGTCGCAGCGCTACGGCCAGCCGCACGGTGTCCTCGGCATGGCCCCAGCGGTAGCCGGCCAACAGCCGGGAATGATCATCTAAGAACGCGAACAAGTAGGTCTTGCGGAGCTGAATACGTATGCCGTGCAACACATCCCCAGTCCACAGGTCGTTCGGCGCGGCGGCCTCGAACCGTCCGAACACCGTCGGTGATTCCTTCGCGGTGGGGCCGGCGAGCCCGAGTCGGTGGAAGTTGCGCTGCAGGGTGCGTTCGTCGGGTGCCCAGCCCAGCTGGGTGCGCAAGATCCGCTGGATCGCCGCGGCGGTGCGATCCGGGTTCTCTCGTCGCAGGGCCACCGCCAGCTCTAGCACCTCGGCCGGGGTGCGCGGCGTGCACTGGCGCGAGCTGGGCACCAGCACATCAAACCCGCCGGCCCGCCAGTCCCTAATCCAGCGGTCGATGGTCTGCCGGCTGATGCGCACCCGCCGCCCGAACGGGTCAGTGTGCTCGCGTGACGCCAGCTCGCGCACCATCTTCCCCCGCTCCTTGGTGGAGTGCACCGGATCAGCGGCCTCCCGGATCAACTGGTACCGAAACAGCCCGATCGCCCGGGCCCGCTCGGCCCGCACCTTCTCCTCGTCATCGCCGACCGCCACCGGCCGCCTCCTTTGCTGTCCGTGAAACACACGACAGCGCACAGATTTACGGCCCAATCGACCGTTACGGCAGGGTCGACTCGTGTTGCACCCGCTCGCCGGGCCAGTCCGGCGCCAACAACCGCCCACCCGACACCGCCACCGCGGTCTCGACCAGCGACACCACGGGCAGCGAAAACCGGCGCCCGATGGCCGCCGCGAGTGCGCCGATCACCACTACCGCGTCAGCGAACACGCCGCCGGCGGCATCCGGCATCACCGGGTCAAAATCGATTCCTCGCAGCCACACGGTGAACACCGAGCGCACCGCCTCGGCCCGCTCGGCGAAACGCCGCAACCAGCCGCGCACCGTCTCGGCCGGACGAGCCAAATCCGCGGCGATCCGGCGAAACCCCACCCGGCGCGTGGCCTTCGTCGCCAGCGCGGACACGATCACCGCTGCCGCGTCGGCGCGACGCAGCAACGCCGTTACCGGCAACAACACATGCGTCACCCGACAACCAGTGCACCGCGACCGACGCGGACACAGCTCCACCGGCCCATCCGGGCCGCGCAACTGCCGCACCCGCGCCCGGCCCCAGCCCGCCAGCACCCCACCACAGGACGGGCAGCTCAGCTCACCGGCCGCCAGCCTGCGCTCGACTTGATCGACATCTGCTTCTACGGTGACCACTGCGCCTCCAAGCGCGCACAGACGGCCCTCCCGTAGCACTCCGGCAAGAGACGACGGGAGGGCCGTCGCCTACCAATAACCTGATCACCGTGCCGCCCCGGCACCACGAACAACAAACCAGGGCACGGCAAGCCCACCCCCTGCTCACCCTCAGCGCCGGGCCACTACCCCCACGTGCTCACCCTGAATGCCCGCGAACAGGTGCTCGGAGAGCTCTTCGTCGAGCGCGGTTTCGATCACCGTCTTGGTGATCGCTTTAAGCAGCCCATCGGGGCCGGTCAGCGCCACCCCAGCATCACGGGCCTGGCGCACCGATTCGCGGGCGACTTCCAACTCGTCGACCTCGCGACCTTCGGGGACCTCGATCGCCGCCGAAGCGGCCTGCTCCTTAGCGTTCTGCGATGGCGTCACAGCCACGACAGTCTCGGTCATCAAGCGACCTTTCCGCCCCCGACACACCGGGGGCCGTCAGGCCACTTACACCGTTATTGCGACAGTCCCGTTCGGCCTGCCTTCACTGTTGTCGGCAGGAATCGTTCACTTGCGGTGCAATGTGACAGCCTCGTGGACATCATCGTATGTGATGGCGAAGCCGGCTAATTCTGCGAGAAGATCGATCGCTGTGTCGGCGTTGTCCGAGTCGCCGTACTTATACCAATTTGCTAGTGCCGTTTCGATCATTTCGATCTCGGATTTATCCATGCATCCCCCTCTGTGTTCGTTGTGGTAGCCGGTGTCGTGCAGGGCTTCAGGACGGCGCAGGTCTGCTGTTGCACCGCGGCCCAGGTGTGGGGTTCATCGGATTGGCTCTTGTGGATCGAAATGGCCGAGCGACTCGAGGCGGGCGTGCAAGAAGTTACGACGCATGTGATCGGGTGTTCCCGCCGATGATTCGAACAGCTCCGCCCAGCGTCTCCTGGCGAGCAATGAACTCCGCTGGACAAGTGACGAACACTTGGCCGCGTACACCGTGCTCGTTCAGATGTGGCCCCACGTTGTCGTCGATCCAAAACGCAAAGAACGTACGTCGCCCAAACTGGTCTGGGCCCAAGTCCTGAAATGAAAGCAAGACCTCTCCATCGTGTCGAAAGTCAGCGATAGCAGGGACCCTGGCTCTGCCAGAAGTGCGGTCAGCGGCATTGATTGTCATCCCTATTCCCCCCATGCGTACTCTGGAAAACCCTTGAGTGCGTACCGTTCTCACCGCGCGCGTTGGCCATCGCCAGCAGCATGTGGCTGCTTCGGATGACAGTTATGAGTGTGATACCTGGCCGTGTCGGGAATGGGGCAGTGACACGGCTACCTGGCCGGGTTTGTGGTTCGGGCCAAAGGACGCTGATTAGGGCCGCGATGATAGGACGACGTCGATGTTTCGGTCACGATCGGCCCCGTGAGCAAGTGCCACCCGCGGACCTGTCGCTGCCGGCGTTCGCGAAGTCGTCATGACGGCGTCCGGGCAGCAATCGCGTCCGCTCGGTGCGGCAGTAGCTGAATAGCGCCTGGCTGCGCGTGTTGCAGCTCTGCGGGCCGCCGCGCGCAAGCGAGACTGCGTGACAGGGCCCGGCCGCATAGTCCGGAAATGGGGCGGGCGATATCTGTCTATAGGGAAGGCGAAATAGCGATTAAGTCGCTGATCTGAGAAGGAGGCGACGTGTTGTGACGACGCCGCCAGTGTAGGGCCAGTTGCTGGGCTACTTGGAAGCTGGGGTCAAAGTCGTTGGCCCCGTGGAAAACAACAAGGGGGAGCCTCTGATGGCGTTTCGTATCATAAGGACCGAAACCATCATGTATGTGGTGGACGTGGACAGGGCCGAGGTGGAGGAGCAGCTCAGTTACTGCGAACCTGCCGGCCTCGACGACGGTGAGCTCCGCGCGGAGCTAGAAGATGCGCTGCAGTCCGTTGACACGGTGAGCGACTGGGCGGTCGAGCGTACGGAACGTCACGGCGACGTTCAGGGCTCGACGTTTTGCGTGCGGGTGGTGTAAACCCAGGCAGCTAACAGCGTCGTCGCAGCACAGTAGAGGACCCTTAACATCGCCCAGAGATTTCGGATTGGGATGTGATCATGTGGTGATGGAGTTTAACCAGCCCGACGGCCGAACTGTGGAGATCACCGACCGGGCGTTGCGTGGCTTCAGCGACGACAACAAGTGCTCGTTCTATGAGGGCATGGCGGCGGCGTATCGCGGAGGATCCACGGAGCCCGGAGGATTGCTGGGGTATGAGCAACCAACCGCGCCGAAGTCGTGCAGTCTGCTGACCAAACCGGCGAGTGCCGACTCCGCAGCTGAACCGAGACGGAAGGCCCCCGAATTGGCAACCCCACCGAAACACTCAGTCAGTGTCGCCGGCATCGTCATAAAGACCGATGGCCGGGTCCTCGTGATCAAGCGAGCCGACAACGGCCAATGGGAGCCGCCCGGCGGTGTCTTAGAACTAGACGAATCCTTCGAAGACGGTGTTCGACGCGAAGTCTTGGAGGAAACCGGTTTACGTGTAACGGTGGAACACCTCAGCGGTGTCTACAAGAACCTCACCCATGGCGTCGCCGCCCTTGTCTTCCGATGCCGTCCGGCCGCCGGCGACCCTCACCCTACCGCCGAAGCGCGTGAAGTTCGTTGGATGACTACAGAGCAAGTCAAAGCCTCGATGACCCCAGCTTTCGCGGTGCGCGTACTGGACGCCTTCGACGAGGACATCCACTCTCGCGCCCACGATGGAGTCAACCTCGTGGGATAGCGTGTGCTATCGCTCGTGCTTGGAGATGTTTTCCGCGTGCCAGCCCTTACTGAAGGCTGCCATCAGGTGTGTTTTCTCGCCGACCTCGGCGTCTTTGAGTTCGGCATACATCCGCTCGTCGGCGAGTGGTGATGCTGGCCGACCGGCCAGGAACGCGGCGCGACCCAGCTGTTCAGCGTCTGCTTCAGTAATCCTCGGCTCCTCACTGGTTGATCAGCTACGGGGTTCTCGTCGGCTCGCGGTTCATGGGCGGACGGTTACCAAGTAGAGCCACGTGGAGACGGCGGCGGAGCGGGGAACCGGCATTATTAGCGGTGGTATGGGCCGTCGAGGATTCGGCAGTGCACGGAAAGTGGTGGCGCGTATATGATTTCGCCGCAAGCGGTGCATGACCAGGTGGTGTGCCCGCCGGCGCAGCTGCAGCCGGCGTGGCCCACAGTGACTTGTCGAGGTCCCAGTGGGTGATTGTTGGGGCAGCGCTGCGGTGGGTAAGTGATCCAGCCGCCGGTGGTGCAGCGGACGAGCTGGCCGATCTGTGGCATAACCAGAAGGGTATCGGAGTTCAAGGGGCCCGGTGAAACGCCCTGGGTTTCCCGGAGGCTCGGGCTATTGGATTCCGATCAAGGGTTGGTCGGTCCGGTATGCATCGTAGAACGCAGCTTCGAACTCGGCAGGTGGGATGTCGCCGAGGTAGCTGTGTTGAAACGCCCTGGGTTTCCCGGAGGCTCGGGCTATTGGATTCCGATCAAGGGTTGGTCGGTCCGGTATGCATCGTAGAACGCAGCTTCGAACTCGGCAGGTGGGATGTCGCCGAGGTAGCTGTGTAGTCGGCTGGTGTTGTGCCAGTAGACCCAGCTGAGCGTCGCCAACTCGACGTCTTCGACGGTTTTCCATGGCCCGGTGCGGGCGGGGCCGTAGATCAGTTCGGCCTTGTAGTAGCCGTTGACCGTCTCCGCGAGAGCGTTATCGAAACTGTCCCCGACGGTCCCGATTGACGGGACTGCGCCGATCTCAGCGAGCCTTTCCCCGTAGCGAATGGAGGTGAATTGCGACCCGGCATCCGAGTGACATCTCAAGCCTGGCAACATATTTCCACGTGACCACCGCGCCATCTCCAACGCGTCGAGCACCATCGAGGTCCGCATATGCGAGGCTACCCGCCAGCCCACGATCATCCGCGAATACGCGTCGATGATGAAGCACACATACGCCACCCCGGCCCAGGTCGGCACGAACGTCAGGTCGGTCACCCAGAGCTGGTTCGGGGCGGTCGCGGTGAAGTTGCGCTTCACCAAATCCGGATGCCGGGCCGCGGCCGGGTCGGGTTTGGTGGTGCGGACCCGTTTGCCGCGCCGGACTCCCTCGATGCCGGCGGCCCGCATCAGCCGGGCCACCTGATCCCGGCCGACGTCATGACCCTCGCGGCGGGCGGTTTTCCAGAGCTTGCGGGCCCCATAGACGCAGTAGTTGTCTTTCCAGAGCTGACACAACGCCGGCCCCAGGACGGCGTCCCGCAGGGCCCGCGCCGACGGGACCCGGGCTTTGGTGTCGTAGTAGGTGCTCAGGGCCACCTGCAGGCCTGCGCTGCGCAGGACGGTGCAGATGGGCTCGACCCCGAACTCCTCGCGATTGGCGTCGATGAACTCGACTATTTCTTGTGTTGGCGGTCGAGCTCCGCCCCGAAGAAACTCGCTGCACGTTTCAGAATCTCGTTGGCGCGCTTGAGTTCTCGATTCTCCTGCTCGAGCTCCTGCACCCTTTTCGACTCCGCGGTCGTCACCCCGGGTGCCAGGCCTTCGTCGATGTCGGCCTGACGGACCCAGGTGCGCACCGATTCCACTCCGTAGCCGAGCTGGCGAGCAACGCGCTGCACCGTGCCCTGCTCGGTGCCCAGCTCCGCCCGGAGCGTGCGGACCATCCGTACCGCGGCGGCCTTCTCCTCGGCACTGTATCGACGCGTCGTGGGTTTCCCGGGCGACTGTTCCTTCGGCATACCTGCATCCTCGTTTCCAAGGTCAGGAGCCTCCGGGATTTCCAGGGCGTTTCA
>NZ_JACKSY010000005.1:0-1867 GCF_025821985.1 Mycobacterium timonense
GCACCTTCACCTGCTCATCAACCCGCCCCACAAACTCCAACCCCCCNCCCNCACCCCACCGCACCAAATCCCCCGTCCGATACATCCGCACCCCCACCCCACCAAACGGACACGCCACAAAGCGGGTGGCGGACAGGCCGGGCCGCCCGACGTAGCCGGTGGCCAGGCCGCCACCCGCGACGTACAGCTCCCCGACCACACCCACCGGGACCGGGCGCAACCACCCGTCCAACACAAAGAAGGCCAGATTGGCCAGCGGCACGCCGATCGGGCTGACGCTGCTATCCACATCGGCATCGACGATCTCCCGGAACGACGCATGCACCGNGGCGCAACCACCCGTCCAACACAAAGAAGGCCAGATTGGCCAGCGGCACGCCGATCGGGCTGACGCTGCTATCCACATCGGCATCGACGATCTCCCGGAACGACGCATGCACCGTCGTCTCGGTAATGCCATACATATTGATCATCCGCGGCAACCCCGGATGACGATGCAGCCACGTCGCCAACCGATGCGGCTGCAGCGCCTCACCACCGAACACCACCGTCTGCAACTTCAACTGCTGACCCAACTCCGGCGCCAACGCATCAGCACTCTGCAACGCATAAAACGCCGACGGCGTCTGACTCAACACACTGACCTGCTCACGAACCAACAACGCGTGCAAGTCTTCTGGTGACCGGACGATGTCGTCGGGGACGATGACGAGCCGCCCGCCGTGCAGGAGTGCGCCGAAGATCTCCCACACGGAGAAATCGAAAGCCAGCGAATGACACTGGCTCCAGACCTGGCCGAGGCCGTCGATGGATTGCAGCAGTTGGGTGACGTTGCGATGGCTGACCGCGACGCCCTTGGGCACCCCGGTGGTCCCGGAGGTGTAGATGAGGTAGGCGATGCTGTCGGCGGCCGGCAGCGGCAGGCCGGTGCTGGGTTCGCCGGCCAGCGCCGGGTCGTCGACGTCGATGACCGGAAGCTCGAACCCGTCCAGCCGGTCGCGCACCTCCGCCGTGGTGACCGCGGCGACGGGTGCGGAGTCAGCGAGCACGAACTGCAGCCGTGCCGCCGGCACGCCGGGGTCGATCGGCACGTAGGCCGCACCGGTCTTGAGCACGGCCAGGATCGCCACCACCGCCTCGGCCGAGCGCGGAATGACCACCGCCACCCGCTGACCGGGGCCCGCACCGTGGTCGGAGAGCAAGTGCGCCAAACGATTTGTGGATTCGTACAATTCGCGGTAGGTGAACGACCGCTCGCCGCAGCTGATCGCCACCGCGCCGGGGGCGCGGGCGACCTGCGCGGCGAACAACGCCGGGATCGACACCTGCGCCAGCGACGGCAGGTCCAGCACCGCCCGGTTGCCCCAGGCGTCGAGCCGCTCGTGCTCGGCCGCGTCGAGCAGATCGATCGACGAAAGCCGCTGCCCGGCATCGGCGGTCATCGCCGCCAGCACCCGGCGCAGCCGCTCGGTCAGGGTGCGGATGGTGTCCGCGTCGAAGACGTCGGTGCGGAATTCCACCGTTCCGGCGATGCCGGCGGGCCGGCCCTCCTCGGTCCAGCGTTCGGCCAGCGACCAGACCAGATCCATCCGGGCGACCTGGGTGTCGACGGGCAGCGGGGTGACCCGCACGTCGCCCAATTCCAGCCCGGCGGCCGGGCCGTCGTGTTGCCAGGGCAGGTTCTGCCACGCCAACACCACCTGGACCAGTGGGTGGTGGGCCAGGTTGCGGGTGGGTTGCAGGCGCTCGACCAGGATTTCGAAGGGCACGTCCTGGTGTTCGTAGGCGGCCAGGCTGCGTTGGCGCACCCGGGCCAGGATTTCGCCGACGGTGGGATCACCGGACAAATCGACGCGCAGCACCAGGG
>NZ_JACKSY010000006.1:0-56200 GCF_025821985.1 Mycobacterium timonense
ATAGGCCACGCAGGCACCCTACGGCCCACCGGCTAGTGCACAAATCCGCACCAGGCCACAACCGAAGACACAGGTCACAGCCCTACACAACCGCCGGATCGCCGACAGTGATAAAAGTCAGGTCAAATCCACATACGCGCCGAAGTCAATGACATAGACGTCGTACCTTTCCCCTGGCTCGTCTTGAGCCGAGTAACCTCGGCGAACGAGGTGGATGACTCGGGCATCGAACAACGCTGTAAGCAACGGCGCGCCCGAAGATCGTTGATTTACAAGGAATCCCCGTGCTCGCTTTTCGCGGATGACCTTGTCGATAACCCAGTTCAGTAGCTCCAGTCCGCCCGGCACTCCGCGCAGCGCCGATTCTTTGTCCGTCTGGAACCACTGGCGTGCTGCTCGGCGAACCTCTGGCATCGAGATCGGGGCGGTCGCCTGCACGAACGGCGGCCTTCGCCGCGATGTTGATCGCGTCTCGCGGAACGCCCTCTGATCCGCGTACCAGCTCGTCAAAGACGCGTGAACTTGTAAAACCCATCGACATCAGGTCGCGTTCACTCCGGAGGCCCGGCACCTGCTCGTCCTCATCGGCTCCAGCGGTCAGGTGCTTGAAGAAAAGGCCGCGAAAAAAATCTCGCGCCCGCTCGCGATCCTGCTCGAAGACCATGAAGTCGTCGAGGTCGACGTTGGCGGCGAAGTCAGCACCGAGTTCGATGCCGATTGGGGGCCCATCTCCAATAGTGGCGCGGAACCGAGTCTGCTGTTCTATCGCCGCGATCTTCACGGTGAACGCCTGCACGGGAGTTACGCAGCGAACAAGGAATTCACCCAGATACGGCTGCATGTCCAGCGGCACGCTGCTCCATTCGTCCAGTAGCAGCCACACCCGGCGCGCTTTCAGGGACTGAGCCAGTTCACGAAGAGAGCGCGCGATTTCACCGAAGTTAAGGCTAAGTCGCTCTTGGCCTTTCCTCGTCTCAGACCGCTTGTCGCTATCCGAACCTGACGCCTCGCCACCGATCTCGGCTCCTGCCGTCATGCTGGTTAGTGAAACCTTCCCCTTGAGGGATCCTCTTCTGGCCCGCGTGCGATCGCTCTCGACAGTGGTCTCCACTCGCCCGTCGACCGCGACGGTGTTCTTCAATGAGTCGAGCAGGTAGTCCAACCTCAGAGCGATCGACTCATCGGCGATCAGTTCTTCATCGCTGAGGACAGCGTCGAGGATGGCGTCGTGTATCTCTGTAAGGAGATTGACTAGAAGTCGCCCCGTGCGTTCAAGAGGGGACGCCCGCTCGGAGTCGAAAAGGCCCTGGGCTGAGCCGATAACCCGAAGATCAATGTAAATCCCGATATCGCCATCATCTGTACGAGTTGACGCGAGGTACTGGAGCGCGTGCGTCTTGCCCGTCCCTCGTCGACCATAGAGAACCTGATGGTCGATTGATTCCAACGCAGCCGCGACTCCGGAGTCGACGAATGTATCTCTTAACTGAGCGGTCACGCGACCCTCAGCCCGTCGCGGCACACGATTAAATGCCCGATTGAGCGGGGAAACACCAGGCACGCAGGCCAGCCTAGGATGCTCAGGCGCCTGTGCCCAGCACCGTTGAGTTCGGCGCGTTGCCGCACGCCATGCAGATCTTTTGTCAGAAGTGCACCGCCGATACGGCCATTCCGGCTCACGGGTGTGGTGGCGGTTCCAACGGCGCCGGTCGCTTACGATTCTGCGTGTGCTTGTGCCAGGAGAAGTGATTTCCTACCTGGAAATGTGCCGTGAGGAGGGGGTCAACCTCCAGCGCGGCATGAACTTCGGCAGCAGCGGTCGGCCCAGCGTCATTCTGATGAGCCGCCGACCGGGCGCACCTTATGACGACCGCATCGAAGAGGACGGCCGTGTCCTTATCTACGAAGGCCACGACAGGCCACAAACTCGGGGCGGTCCGGACCCGAAGACGCTCGACCAGCCTGAGCGCGGCCCCGGCGGCACGCTGAGCCAGAACGGATTATTCCTGCAGGCTGCGTCACAACACCGCGAGATGGGGATGCCGGCGGAGCGTGTTCGCGTGTACGAAAAAATGCGCACCGGCATCTGGACATTTAACGGCACGTTCAGGCTTGTCGATGGATGGCGGGAAGAGTCTCACGAGCGATTGGTGTTCAAGTTTCGGCTCGAGGTCGATCCCGATGCGACGCCTCTTGTCGACTTGCGCGAGCCGCGTCTAGAGCAGAACCGACTCATCCCAACCGACGTGAAGCTGGCTGTGTGGAAGCGTGACGAAGGCAAGTGTGTCGAATGCGGAAGCACCGACAACTTGCACTTCGACCACATCATCCCGTACTCGCGCGGCGGCTCCTCGCTCGTAGCCGAGAACATCCAGTTGATGTGTGCGCGGCACAATTTGGCGAAGCACGACAAGATCCAGTGACGTGACCGCGTGGATGGCAACGCGGATGGCAACACGGCACATCTTGTAGGTTTTCGCCCACTTTCACCCGCACCCGCAAAATCCATCTAGCTGCGGAAACGAAGGCGGGCGAAGGCCAGAGAAGGCCATGCCAGTACCTGGGGGTCAAGTGGTGGCAGCCCTGTCAGCCCGACCAGTGTCAGCCCGACCAACCGCCGACCGGCTACGGCTGAAAGGCCGGGAGGACAGTCCCGGAATCGCGAATCTCCCAGATGGTGTTCGCCCGCACCCCATCGAAGTTGATCTTGTTCAACGTGGCCCGCGAATATGTCAGGTCGATGGCGACCTGCGTCGAGGTGTTGCCGTACGGATCGGTCATCGGGAAGGTGCCCTGCACATTCACCGCGGACGCGTTCGGGTAGGTCGCGTGCGCGTACTTGAGAATCTGAATGGTGTCCGAGCGCGCACCGTCCCTGATCATCTCTTCGCTGTAGTTGTCGCGGATGGCGAACCGGGCGTCCACCACGTCGCCGTCGGGGGCCGCGGCGGTGGTGAAGGTGACGCCGTCCGGCTTCTTGGGACCGGCCGGCGTCGGGGGTGCTGGCTCGGTGGATCCCGTCGCGGCCGAAGTCGCGGTGGCGCGGGCGGCTTTCTCCGGGTCGAAGGCCCAGCTTTTGGCGAAGATGAGCAGCAGGACGACGACGCCCAGAGCCGCCAGGGCCAGGGCCGCCTTGCCGGAGGTGCCGTTCTTGCGTTGCTCGGTGAAGAACGCCCACTCGCCCGTCCAGCTGGTGCCGTCGAAGTAGCGTTTCAGCCCATGACCGACCGCGGGATCGGGGTACCAGCCGGGCGCCGATTTGGGAGGGGGCGGCGCAGGTTCGGAAGGCATCCGTCCATTTTCATCGTGACGCCGACGTCCCGGCCACCCGGCCGACGGCTACCGCGCTCTGCGCAGGTCGGCCAGTGAGTTTCTCAGCCCACCGTCCATCCGGACCTGAACGGCCGCCACCGCCACCATCACCGCGGCGGTCACCAAGTGCACGACCGCGTCGGTGATGTTGTTGGGAAAGGTGAACAGGAACGCGACCTGGTGGGAGAAGAACGCCCAAATGCCCGGCAGCGCACCGGCTATCGCGGCCAGCAGCAGATAGAGCACCGACCAGGACTTGCGGGCGGCGAACACCAGGCCGGGAGCGAACAGCGCCAGACCGGCGACCGCGTGCCAGCCGTTGTAGTCCATCCCGAGCAGCTGGACGGTCGGGGCGTTCGGCCCGGTGGCGAAACTGGGATTCATGACCAGACCGACCACGGCCTGGATCACGTGGACCACGCAGATGACCAGCAGGCCGACCTGGGCGACACTCCACCTCACACTGCACCTCCTTGTGCACCGGGGAACCACCTCGAATACTACGTTTCGTAGTAGACCGCCACAATGGTATTCGGGGTCTGTTCGGGGCGATCGGCCACGAAGGGCTTCCGAACGCTCAGACCAGGTGCAGCCCCTGGGCCAGCTGGGACACCCCGACCACGGTGAACAGCGCGACCAGGATCTGCCGGTGGTAGGTGCGCACCCAGTCGTGCAGCACCAGCAGCAGCGACTGCGTCTTCCCCGGTGTGGCCAGGTACCCGACCAGGATGACCTCCACCACGGCGTACATCAGCACGACGAACGCCACCGACGCGCTGACCTGCGCGGTGACGGAGGCTCCCGAGGCCGCGATGATCGCGACGATGAACAGCACACCGTCGACGGGCACGGAGATGACGCCGATCACCCAGGCCACCCATGACGCCCCGCTCTCCCACGCGCTGTGCATCCGCCCGAGCAGCCGCCGCAGCACCGACCGGTCGTCGGGGGACACGTCCTGCGCCCGGGTCAGCAGCCGCGGCATCGCGATGGTGGCGCCCGGGGCCGCTGACAGTTCCGAGGTCCGGTCGTCGGGCGGTGGCGCGGCGGCGCGCTGGCGGGCCGCGAAGCGCACGGTCAGCACCGCGGCGATCGACAGCCCCACCACGCCGAGGCCGATCTGAATCTTCCCCAGGGCCGAGCCCGTGGACGGGGACGCGTGCGAGGGATGGCCGAACATCGGCGTGAAGTTCAGCAGCAGCACCGGGATCAGCAGCTCGGGCACGCACACGGTCAGCCCGCCGATCCAATACGCCAGCAGGCTCGGCCCGGGCCGCGGCCGCGAAATCATCAGCAGAGCCAGACCCAGACGAACCGGATTGAGCGCAGCCAGCATCCCCAAGCCCAGCACCGACCCCCACATGGGCGCAGCTCTACCCGCGGGTGTCGGGCTCTAAACGCCGGCCTTCGCGCGCCGGGGTGCCGCGGTGATGGTCGGGCAAAGCGAACCTATGCGTCCCCTGTGAACGACGAATTGTGCTCGCGTGCAACGGTTTCAGACACCGCCTCCGATCGGCGCCCTGGCAGGTGAGGCGGCGGATCCGGGGCCGACGACCCAGTCGGTCACGGGGGCGCCGTGAAGCGGTTGGACCACGCGCGCCGGTGACCGGCCGGCGAACGCCCGATGAGTCCGAGGTCCGTGAGATCAATCACAAACAATCGGTGTGATTCCCCGGGGCGGGCGACCACGGCGGACATCGGCGGGTCCAGGTGCGCTCCCACTGCGCCCACGGCCCCGTCAGCTACGACCGACCAGACGCGCCGGCGCCGGGCAACGACGGTCTCGCCCGCGACACAGCAACATCCGTACGTTTTCCCATGGTACGGCAGGGATTCGGCGCGGCGGGCGGCATGCGGCGCCCACCGGAGGGCGCCGGCTTAAAGGGCTGTTAAGGTCGCGTTCATGCCGCAGGCGCGGTCGCCAATTCGCCGGCCCCGCAGCGTATCGGGCCGATGACCGGCTGAGACGGGCGCCGGCGGGCAAACCCCGCCGCCGCGGCCGGCGAGGTGGCGCATCTGAGCGCGGGCAAACCGCATCGGCGACCGCCGGCGACCCGGCCGCAAAAGCCGGTGGCGGCGGGAGTGGCCGGGCAAAGAGGCGTTTTGCTCAGTGCCGCACACGAGTCGAACAGTAGAATCGCCGCGGATCGGTTATGTAGGAACGGAATTCATATGTTTTGCACAGCATCGGTTGGGTATCCGCCGACCGAGGATCGCGGCGTCGACAATCGTAATGCCAGTTCAACGGGGATGCACCGCCCGGCGAACGGCGGGTGTCGGCGCAGGGCCGGAATCTGCGCCGCCGCGTCACGGTGCCGAATCTTGGCGACCAGGCTCACCTTCGCCGGTGTCCAGCCGGTGGGCTGGTTGACGTGGCGGCCCGGCCCGACGGGCTGAATCCTTATGCGCCGCAAGGGCGTTCATGCCACAGGCGGTGCGACGGTGGTAAATCTGGAATCAGGTCTCGGTGAAAAGGGGGGTCCATCACCATGCAGCTCAATCCGTTCGACGACGACGGCGGCCGATTTTTCGTCCTGGTCAATAACGAAGAACAACACAGTCTTTGGCCAACGTTTGCCGACATTCCCCCGGGTTGGCGGGTAGTTTTCGGGGAAGCCGACCGCACCGCATGCCTGCAGTACATCGAAGAGAGCTGGCCCGATATCCGGGCGAAAAGTCTGCGCGACACGCTGAGCGCCGGTTTGTGATGTGCCGACGGCTGTCGGTATGAAGGGTTGCGGGGTCGAGCTCTGGGGGTCAATTAGTGAAACGCGGTGACCGGGCATATCCGGTGACGCGAGGCCAGCTGGACATCTGGCTGGCGCAGCAGACCGGCCACTTCGATGTGGCATGGCAGCTGGGCGTGCTGGTGCGCATCGACGGCGCCATCGACCCCGCGCTGCTGCACCAGGCCATGCGACACGTGGTCGGCGAGGCCGAGAGCCTGCGCGCCAGCTTCTTCGAGGCCGACGGCCAGGTCTTCCAGAAGGCGGTCGAATACTCCGACGTCGACCTGACCTTCTACGACCTGAGCGGCTCGCCCGATCCGGAGCGGGAAGTCCGCGAGATGGCGGCGTCGATCCAGCGCACCCCGATGCCGCTGACCGGTCCGATGATCAAATTCGCTTTGTTCCGAACCGGTTCCGCCGAGTACTACTGGTTCACCACCTGCCATCACATCGCCATCGACGGGATGGGCATCGCGCTGGTGGGCCGGCGGATCGCGGCGGTCTACACGGCGCTTGCGTCCGCCAAACCGATTCCGCCCGCCTTCTTCGGTTCGCTGCAGGACCTGGTCGGCGGCGAGCTGGAATACGAGGCATCCGCGAAATTCCTTGAGGACAAGGATTATTGGCTTGCGCACCGTCCCGGCGACGGCACGGCCGGCCATCCGCCGCGGCCGGCCGACGACGGGCGAGACCCGTATTCGCCCTCCCCGCCGGTGCAGTTGGACGAGTCGGTGATCGGCAGCGTCAAGGAGTTGTCCAAGGCGTTGGGCGTCCGTCGGTCATCGGTGCTCACCGCCGCCTGCGCGTTGTTGGTGCGCGGATGGTGCGCCGACGGCTCCGACGAGGTGGTGCTCGACTTCCCGGTCAGCCGGCGGGTCGATCCCAAGTCGAAGACGCATCCCGGCATGCTGGCCGGGGTGGTGCCGCTGGTGCTGCACGCCCCGGCGACCGCCACGTTCGCCGACTTCTGTCGGCATGTCGATCAGCGCTCGCGAGAAGCGTTGCGGCATCAGCAATTCCCCACCCGCACGCTGGACGGGGAAGGCGACTTCAGCGGGCCGAGGCAGGCGCCGAACCGGGTCGTCGTCAACTTCGTCCCGGCGCGTCTCACCCTCAGCCTGGCCGACGTGCCCGCCACCGCGACGTACACCAGCTTCGGCCCGGTGGGCCACTTCGGGCTGTTCTTCCTGGGATTCGGTGACCAGCAATTCCTGAGCACGGTCGGCACCGGGCAGCCGTTGGCGAACTTCGACGCGACTGACCTGGCGGAGCGATTGCAACGCATCCTGGCGGCCATGGCCGCCGACCCGGCCCGGCTGCTGTCGTCGTTGGACGTGCTGCGCGACCCCGAGCACGCGCAGCTGGAAGCGCTCGGCAACACGGCGGTCCTGACCCGGACGCCGGGCCCGGCGGTGTCGGTGCCGGAGCTCTTCGCGACACAAGTGGCCCGGGCGCCGCAGGACGTGGCGCTGGTGGGCGAAGGCCGTTCGCTGACGTACCGGCAGCTGGATGAGGCGTCGAACAGGTTGGCGCATTTGCTGGCCGGCCTGGGCGCGGGCCCGGGACAGTCTGTGGCGCTGCTGTTTTCGCGGTCCGCCGAGGCGGTTGCGTCGATTCTGGCGGTGCTCAAGACCGGCGCGGCCTATCTGCCGATCGACCCGGCCGCGCCGGAGACCCGGATCGGGTTCATGCTCGCCGACGCCAAACCCGTTGCGGCGCTGAGCACCGCGGAGCTGGCCGGCCGGCTCGAGGCCCACGGCATGACGGTGATCGACGTCAACGATCCCCGTATCCAGGACCGGCCCGCCACCGCGTTGCCGGTGGCCGCGGCCGACGGTGTCGCCTATGTCATCTACACGTCGGGTACGACGGGTGTGCCCAAAGGTGTTGCGGTCACGCACCGCAACGTGACGCAGTTGTTGGGGTCGCTGGATGCGGGCTTGCCGTCGGCCGGGGTCTGGTCGCAGTGCCACTCGTATGCGTTCGATGTGTCGGTGTGGGAGATCTTCGGCGCGCTGCTGCGGGGCGGGCGTCTGGTGGTGGTGCCCGAGGCGGTGACCCGCGCGCCCGAAGAGCTGCACGACGTGCTGGTCAATGAGCAGGTCTCGGTGTTGACGCAGACGCCGTCGGCGGTGGCGATGCTCTCGCCGCAGGGGTTGGAGTCGGTGTCGTTGGTGGTGGTGGGGGAGGCCTGCCCGGCTGAGGTGGTGGATCGCTGGTCGGGCGGGGCGGGTGATGGTCAACGCCTACGGCCCGACGGAGACGACGATGTGCGTGGCCATTAGCGCGCCGCTGGCCCCGGGTATGGGGTCACCGCCGATCGGTGTGCCGGTCGATGGTGCGGGGTTGTTTGTGCTGGACGCGTGGTTGCGGCCGGTGCCGCCGGGGGTGGTCGGCGAGTTGTATGTCGGCGGCGCCGGGGTGGCCGCGGGGTATGTGGGCCGGTCGGGGCTGACGGCGTCGCGGTTTGTGGCGTGTCCGTTCGGGGCACCCGGTGCGCGCATGTATCGCACCGGGGACCTGGTGTGTTGGCGTCCCGATGGACAGTTGGACTATCGGGGTCGCGCCGACGAGCAGGTCAAGGTTCGCGGGTATCGGATCGAACTCGGCGAGGTCCAGGCGGCGCTGGCCGGGCTGGACGATGTCGAGCAGGCGGTGGTGATCGCCCGCGAGGACCGGCCCGGCGGCAAGCGGCTGGTCGGCTACATCACCGGTACCGCCGACCCCGCCGAGGCGCGCACCGCGCTGGCCCAACGGCTGCCGGTGTACATGGTGCCGGCCGCGGTGGTGGCGCTGGACGCCATCCCGTTGACGCCCAACGGAAAACTCGACACCCGCGCCCTACCCACACCCGAATACAGCACCGGCGAATACCGCGCCCCCGAATCGCCCACCGAGGAGATCCTGGCCGGCATCTACGCCGAGGTGCTCGGTGTGAACCGGGTCGGCGTCGACGAGTCGTTCTTCGAACTCGGCGGCGACAGCATCTTGTCGCTGCAGGTGGTGGCCCGCGCCCGTGCCGCCGGGCTGACGTGCCGGCCGCGAGACGTTTTCGTCGAGCAGACCGTCGCCCGGCTGGCCCGGGTGGTCGGCTCCGGCGACCGGGCGGCCGAGGTGGCCGACGAGGGCGTCGGCCCGGTGCCGCCCACCCCGATCATGCGGTGGCTGCAGGCCGCCGAACGGGCCGGCGGGGCCACTGACCAGTTCAACCAGACCGTCCTGGTGCAGGCGCCCGCGGGTGTGACCGAGACCGAGGTCGCAATCGTGTTGCAGGCGTTGGTAGATCGGCACGCCATGCTGCGGTTGCGGGTCACCGACGACGGCGCCGACGGCTGGTCGTTTGAGGTGCCCGAGGCCGGGTCGGTGCAAGCCCGCGACTGCCTGCGGTCGGTGGACGCGCTGTCCGACGAGGCGCTGCTGGCGGCCCGGGCGCGGCTGAACCCGGCCGCCGGGACGATGCTCGCCGCGTTGTGGGTCGAGGCCACCGGCCAGCTGGCGGTGATCATCCACCACCTGGCCGTGGACGCGGTGTCGTGGTGGATCCTGTTGGAGGACCTCAACATTGCCTGGTCGCTGCACCGCGCCGGCCAGCCGGTGGAGCTGGCGCCGGCGGGCACGTCGTTCGCCCGGTGGGCCCGACTGCTCGACGAGCACGCACGCCACCCCGAGGTGGTCGGCCAGCTCGACCGCTGGAAGACGGTCACCTCCACACCGGCCGCGCTGCCGGCACCGCGACCCGACGTGGACACCTACGCCAGCGCCGGTCGCCTGTCGGTGGAGCTGGACGCCGAGACGACCGCGATGCTGCTCGGTGAGGTGCCGGCGGCGTTCCACGCCGGCATCCACGACATCCTGCTGATCGCGTTCGGCCTGGCTTGGACGGAATTCCTGGGCGAGCCCGGCGCTCCGATCGGCATCGACGTGGAGGGCCACGGCCGCCACGAGGAACTGGGCCGCGGCATCGACCTGTCCCGCACCGTCGGCTGGTTCACCACCAAATACCCGGTGTCGCTGGACGTCGCCGGGTTGCGCTGGCCGCAGGTGGCCGCCGGCGACCCGGCGCTGGGCCCCGTCCTCAAACGGGCCAAGGAGCAGCTGCGCACCCTGCCGGAACCGCTGACCTACGGGCTGCTGCGTTACCTCAACACCGACGTCGACCTGGCCGGGGCCGACCCGTCGATCGCGTTCAACTACCTGGGACGCCAAGGCGCCGCGTCTGATTCGGCGGCCGACGGGTGGCGGATCAGCCAGGACATGTCGCTGCTCGGCGCCGCCGCGGCGGTGCCCATGCCGCTGATGCACGCCGTCGAGCTCAACGCCGGCACCATCGACACCGGCGCCGGCCCGCACCTGCACGCCGAATGGACTTGGGCACCTTCGGTTCTCGGCGCGGAGCAGATCACCCGGGTGAGCCGGCTGTGGTTCGAGGCGCTGGCCGGTGTCTGCGCGCACGTGCGCTCCGGCGGCGGCGGTCTCACCCCGTCGGACATCGCCCCGGCCCGGCTGACCCAGCAGCAGATCGACGAGCTGCAAAGCCGGCACCGCATCGCCGACATCCTGCCGCTGACCCCGCTGCAGCAGGGACTGCTCTTCCACTCCAGCACCGCGCAGGGCAACGACGGCATGGACGACATGTACGCGGTGCAACTGGATTTCACCCTCACCGGCCCCCTCGACGCCGACCGGCTGCGCGAGGCGGTGCGCACCGCCATCCCCACCTGGCGGCCCTGTTCTGCGACCAGTACAACGAACCGGTGCAGATCATCCCCGCCGACCCCGCCGTCGAGTGGCGCTACGTCGAGCTCGACGGCGGGGTCGCGGCCGATCCCGGCGACCCGATCGAGCAGCTGTGCGCTGCCGAACGCGCCGCGGTGGGCGATCTGGCCGGCCAGCCGGTATTCCGCACCGCGCTGGTGCGCACCGGAGGCGACCGGCACCGGTTCGTGCTGACCAGCCACCACATCCTGCTCGACGGCTGGTCGCTGCCGATCCTGCTGCGCGAGATCTTCGCCGGCTACTACGGGCAGCGGCTGCCCGCCGCCGGCTCCTACCGGGCCTTCCTCACCTGGCTGGCCGAGCGCGACCTCGACGCCGCCCGCCGGGCCTGGGGCGAGGTGCTGTCCGGTTTCGACACGCCCACCCTGGTCGCGCCGGAGGGCCGGTTGGGGCAGGGCCGCCGCGGCTTCGAAAAGTCTTGTGTCCCTGAGCAAACCACCCGGGCGCTGGGCGAGCTGGCACGCTCCTGCCACACCACGCTGAGCACCGTGCTGCAGGCGGCCTGGGCGGTGGTGCTGACCTCGCTGACCGGCCGGCACGACGTCGTCTTCGGTACCCCGCGCTCGCGGGTCGGCCAGCTCGAGGTCGACGACGCCGAACAGATGGTGGGCCTGCTGATCAACACGGTGCCGGTCCGCGCCGAGATCGCCGCGACCACCACCACCGCGCAGCTGCTGGCGCAGCTGCAGAACAGCCACAACGACACGCTCGAGCACCAGCACCTGGCGCTCAGCGAGATTCACCGCGTCACCGGGCACGACCAACTCTTCGACACCCTTTTCGTCTACGAGAACTACCCGATCGACAGCGGCATGACGTTGGGCGCGGACGGGCTGGCCATCGCCGAGTTCACCAACCGCGAGTACAACCACTACCCGCTGACGGTGGAAGCCCTGCCCGGCCCCGAACTCGGCCTGCACATCGAGTTCGACACCGACGTGTTCGACACGGCGAGCATCGAATCCCTGGTGCAGCGCCTGCAGCGGGTGCTGGTCGCGATGAGCACCGATCCGGCCCGACGGCTGTCGTCGCTCGACCTGCTCGATCGCGGCGAGTCCGAGCTGGTGCTGTCGACGATGTCCGGCGCCGGGGTGAGCGCACCGATCGGGGTGGCCCCGCAGCTGCTGGCCGCGGCGGTGGCCGCCGACCCGGACGCGCCGGCGATCGTCGACGGGGCGCGGGAGCTGTCCTACCGCGAACTCGACGAATGGTCAACACGCCTGGCGCGCAAGCTGATCCAGCACGGTGTGGGCCCCGAGCGCGCGGTCGGGGTGGCGATCGAGCGGTGCGCCGAGTTGGTGGTCGCCTGGTGGGCGGTGACCAAGGCCGGCGGCGTGTACGCGCCGGTGAATCTGGACCACCCGGTCGAGCGGATCGCCTCGGTGCTGGACACGGTGGACGCGGTGTGCGTATTGACCTGCGGCACCGACGAAGTCGCCGGCGCGGGGCCGCGGCCGATCCTGCGGATCGACGGTCTCGACCTGTCCGGCGACTCCACCGAGCCGATCACCGACGCCGACCGGCGCTCCCCGCTGCGCGCCGACGACACCGCGTATCTGATCTTCACGTCGGGTTCCACCGGTGTCCCCAAGGGCGTCGCGGTCAGCCACACCGGCCTGCTGGGCTGGGCCGCGGCCCAGCGCGAGCTGTTCGGCCTGGGTGCGGACGCGCGGGTGCTGATGGTCGCCTCCCCGACCTTCGACGCGTCCGTCGGGGAATTGTTGCTGGCCGCGGGATCCGGGGCGGCGCTGATCGTGGCGCCGCCGCAGGTATACGCCGGTGAGGCGCTGACCGCGTTGCTGCACAACCAGCGGGTCGGCACGGCCATCCTGACCCCCACCGTGATCTCGACGCTCGACCACGGCCGGCTCGACGGGCTGCACACCCTGGTCGCCGTCGGGGAGGCCTGCCTGCCCGAGCTGGTCGACGGCTGGGCGCCGGGCCGGCAGATGTTCAACGGCTACGGCCCCAGCGAGACCACCATCTGGGTCACCTGCGCGCGGCTGACGGCGGGCCAGCCGGTGCGCATCGGCGCCCCGATCCCCGGCGTGTGCGCCCGGGTGCTGGACGGCTGGCTGAAGCCCGTCCCGGTCGGCGTGGTGGGCGAGCTGTATCTGAGCGGGCCGGCGCTGGGCCACGGCTATCTCGGCCGGGTGGACCTGACCGCGGAACGGTTCGTGGCCAACCCCTTTGGCGGCACGGGTGAGCGCATGTACCGCACCGGCGACCTGGTGCGCTGGACGCCCGAGGGGACGCTGGACTACCTCGGCCGCGCCGACAACCAGATCAAGCTGCGCGGGCAACGCATCGAGTTGGGCGAAATCGAGAACACCCTGCTGGCCTGCCCGCAGGTCACCCAGGCGGCCGTCACCGTGCAGGACAGCGCCGCCGGCTCCCAACTGGTCGCCTACGTGACACTCGATCACGGGCCGAGCGACGCGGACGTCCGCCACGACACCGACGACGCCGACGACGTCGCGCAGTGGCAGCACCTCTACGACGACCTGTACGGCGCCGACCTCGCCGCGACGTTCGGCGAGGACTTCCGCGGCTGGAACAGCAGCTACACCGGCGAGCCGATCCCGCTGCAGGAAATGGCCGAATGGCGTTCCGCCACAGTCGATCGCATCATGTCGCTGCGGCCGCGACGCGTGCTGGAGATCGGCGCGGGCTCGGGGCTGCTGTTGTCGCAGATCGCCCCGCGGTGCGACCGCTATGTCGCCACCGACTTCTCCGCGGTGGCGATCGACAACCTGGCCCGATCGATGGAGCAGCTGCAGCTGCCCTGGCGCGACCGGGTCGAGCTGCTGACCCGGCCCGCCCACGTCACCGACGGGCTGCCGCCGGGCCGCTTCGACACCATCGTCATCAACTCGGTCGTCCAGTACTTCCCCAACGCCGGGTATCTGGCCGACGTCATCGACAACGCCCTGGAGCTGCTGGCCCCCGGCGGGTCGCTGTTCATCGGTGACGTCCGCAACCACGCCCTGCAGGGCGCCTTCCAAACCGGCATCGCCCTGGCCCGCGGCGGCGGCGCCGATGCGGCCGAGATCCGCCAGCGCGTCCGCCACGCCATGCTCGGCGAAACCGAATTGCTTTTGGCGCCTGAGTTTTTCACCAACTGGGCCGACTCCCGTCCCGCGGCGGCCGGACTCGACATCCAGCTCAAGCGCGGACTGTCCGACAACGAGCTGAACCGCTACCGCTACGACGTCGTCATCCACAAGGCGCCCGCGCCGGTGCGGTCGGTGGCCGCCGCGCCCACCTGGTCGTGGACCGACTGCACCGACTGCGCCGGACTGCGCGACCAACTGGCGGCGCGGCGCCCCGCCGTTGTCCGCGTCACCGACATTCCGCAGGCCGGGGTGATCGACGACGTCCGGGTCGAAGCCGCGCTGGCCGCGGGGCTGCCCGTCGCCGACGCGCTCGCCGCGGCCGGATCCGACACCGCCGCCGCCGTCGCCGAGGAACTGCATCGCGTCGGTGAGGCCACCGGTTACCGCGTCGCCGTCACCTGGGGCGCCCAACCCGGCATTCTTAGCGCGGTTTTCGTGCAGGACGGCGACCAGGCCGCCGAGCCGCTGACCGATCTCTACCTGCCGCCCGCCGGGGCCCGACAGCGCACCCGGCACGCCAACGACCCGCGCGCCAACACCAAGATCGCGCAGGTGCGGGAGCGGCTGAACGCCTGGCTGCCCGAATACATGGTGCCGACACACATCGTGGCGCTCGACGAATTCCCGATGACCACCTCGGGCAAGCTCGACCGCAAGGCCCTGCCGGCGCCGGACTACCAGCACGCCGACCGCTACCGCGCCCCGTCCACCGCCGTCGAGGAGATCCTGGTCGGCATCTACGGCCAGGTGCTCGGGCTGGAGCGGGTCGGCGTCGACGACTCGTTCTTCGACCTCGGCGGGGATTCCCTGTCGGCGATGCGGCTGATCGCCGCCGTCAACGCCAGCCTGAACACCGACCTCGGGGTGCGGACCGTCTTCGAGGCGCCCACCGCCGCCGAGTTGGCGCTGCGCGTCGGCAGCGAGGCCGACCGGCCCGAGCCGCTGGTGGCGGGGGAGCGCCCGGCGGTGATCCCGCTGTCGTTCGCCCAAACCCGGCTGTGGTTCATCGACCAGTTCCAGGGCCCGTCACCGATGTACAACATCACCGTGGCGTTGCGGCTGTCCGGGCGGCTGGACGCCGACGCGCTGCGCGCGGCGCTGGCCGACGTGGTGGCCCGGCACGAAAGCCTGCGCACGGTCTTCGCGACCGCCGACGGAACCCCGCAGCAGGTGGTCATTCCTGCCGATCGGATCGGCTTCGCCTGCGACGTCGTCGACGCCCGCGGCTGGCCGGAAGACCGGCTGCGCGAGGCGATGTCGGCCGCGGCCCGCTACACCTTCGACCTGTCGGCCGAAAGTCCGCTGCACACCGAGCTTTTCGCCCGCGGCGACGACGAACACGTGCTGGTCGTCGCGGTGCACCACATCGCCGCCGACGGCTGGTCGATCACCCCGTTCGCCCGGGACCTCGGGGTCGCCTACGCGAGCCGGTGCGCCGGCCGAGACCCCGACTGGGCGCCGTTGCCGGTGCAGTACGCCGACTACACGCTGTGGCAGCGCGCGCATCTGGGTGACGTCGACGATCCGGGCAGCCGGATCGCCGCCCAGCTGGACTTCTGGACCGACGCGCTGGCCGGGCTGCCGGAGCGGCTGCAGCTGCCCACCGATCGGCCCTACCCGGCGGTGGCCGACCACCGCGGCGCGCGGCTGGCGGTGGACTGGCCGGCCGAACTGCAGCAACAGCTTCGCCGGGTGGCCCGCGAGCACAACGCGACCAGCTTCATGGTGGTCCAGGCCGCGTTCGCCGCCCTGCTCGCCAAGGTCAGCGCCAGTTCCGATGTGGCCGTGGGCTTTCCGATCGCGGGCCGCCCCGAACCCGTGCTCGACGAGCTGATCGGTTTCTTCGTCAACACGCTGGTGCTGCGGGTCGACCTCAACGAACTGGGCGGCGACCCGACGTTCGCCGAGCTGCTGGCCCAGGTGCGCCGGCGCAGCCTGGCCGCGTTCGAGCACCAGGACGTGCCGTTCGAGTTGCTGGTGGAGCGGCTCAACCCGACCCGCAGCATGTCCCACCACCCGCTGGTGCAGGTGCTGCTCGGCTGGGAGAACTTCCCCGGCGAGGTCACCGCCCCGGCCGCCGGGCTGGCCCTGGGCGACCTGCAGGTCACCCCGATGCCGTTGCACACCAACACCGCCCGCATGGACCTGACCTTCTCGCTGGCCGAACGCTTCACCGAGTCGGGCCAGCGCGCCGGCATCGCGGTGACCGCCGAATATCGCACCGACGTGTTCGACGGCAGAACCGTCGAGGGCCTGATCGAGCGGTTGCAGCGGTTGCTGACGGCGGTCACGGCCGATCCGCAGCGCCGCCTGTCGGCGGTCGACCTGCTCGACGCCAACGAGCACGCCCGGCTCGAAAAGTGGGGCAACACCGCGGTGTTGGCCCGGCCGGCCACCCCGGTGTCGGTGCCCACCCGGTTCGCCGCGCAGGCGGCGCGCACCCCCGACGCGGTCGCGCTGACCTGCGACGGCCGGTCCATGACCTACCGCGAACTCGACGAAGCGGCTAACCGCTTGGCGCACTTCATGATTCACCATGGCGCCGGCCCGGGTGAGCGGGTGGCGCTGCTGTTCCCCCGGTCGGCCGAGGCGATCGTGGCCATCCTGGCCGCGCTCAAGTCGGGGGCGGCCTATCTGCCGATCGACCCCGCGCTGCCGGCGGCCCGCGTCGAGTTCATGCTCACCGACGCCGCCCCGATCGTCGCGGTCACCACCGCCGCGCTGGCTGAGCGGCTGCACGGTTTCGACCTCACCGTCATCGACGTCGCCGACCCCGCCGTCGCCACCCAGCCCGCGACGGCGCCACCGGTGCCCGACCCCGATGACGTCGCCCACATCATCTACACCTCCGGCACCACCGGTGTGCCCAAAGGCGTTGCGGTGACGCAATACAACGTCGCCCAGCTCTTCGACGACCTGCGGATCGGCATCGAGTTGTCGCCGCGGCAGGTGTGGACCCAGTTCCACTCCTACGCCTTCGACTTCTCGGTGTGGGAGATCTGGGGCGCGCTGCTGCACGGCGGCCGCCTGGTGGTGGTGCCCGAAACGGTGTCGCGCTCCCCGAACGAGTTCCACGACCTGCTCGTTCGCGAACACGTCACCGTCCTGACCCAAACCCCGTCGGCCGTCGGGCTGCTGCGCACCGACGGGCTGGACGGCACCGCGCTGGTGATCGGCGCCGAACCCTGCCCGCCCGAGCTCGTGGACCGCTGGGCGCCGGGCCGCACCATGGTCAACGTCTACGGCCCCACCGAAACCACCATGTGGGCCTGCAAGAGCGCACCACTGACGGCCGGGTCGGGCTTCCCGCCGATCGGCGCCCCGGTGACCCGGGCGGCGTTCTTCGTGCTCGACGATTGGCTGCGCCCGGTGCCGCCCGGGGTGGTCGGCGAGCTGTACCTGGCCGGCGACGGCGTCGGCGTCGGCTATTGGCGCCGACCGGGATTGACCGCCGCGCGCTTCCTGGCCTGCCCGTTCGGCGAACCCGGAACCCGGATGTATCGCACCGGCGACCTGGTGTGCTGGGGCCCGGACGGGCAACTGCGCTACCTGGGCCGCGCCGACGAGCAGGTCAAGGTCCGCGGCTACCGCATCGAGCTGGGCGAGATCCAGGCGGCGCTGTCGGCGCTGGACGGGGTGGAGCAGGCCGTCGTCGTCGCCCGCGAGGACAACCCCGGGGACAAGCGCCTGGTCGGCTACGTCACCGGGTCGGTGGCCCCGGCCAAGGCGCGCGCCGCGCTGGCCGAACGGCTGCCCGCCTACATGGTCCCGGCCGCGGTGGTGGTGCTGGATTCGCTGCCGATGACCGTCAACGGCAAGCTCGACACCCGCGCCCTTCCCGCGCCCGACTACCGGCACACCGGCGGGTACCGCGCCCCCGAATCACCGACCGAGGAGATCCTGGCCGGCATCTACGCCGAGGTGCTCGGCGTAGAGCGGGTCGGCGTCGACGACTCGTTCTTCGACCTGGGCGGCGACTCGCTGACCACGATGCGGCTGATCACCGCGATCAACTCCGCGCTGGACACCGACCTGCCGGTGCGCACCGTCTTCGAGGCGCCCACCATCGCCCAGCTGGCGCCGCGCATCGCGCAGAGCGCCGGCGGGCTGGCGCCGCTGGTGGCCGCCGAGCGGCCGGACGTGGTCCCGCTGTCCTTCGCGCAGAACCGGTTGTGGTTCATCGACCAATTCCAGGGCCCCTCACCGCTGTACAACATGGCCGCGGCGCTGCGGCTGCGCGGCAGCCTCGACGCCGGGGCGCTGGGCGCGGCGCTGGGCGACGTGGTAGCCCGGCACGAGAGCCTGCGCACCGTGTTCCCGTCGCACCAGGGGACGCCCCGCCAGCTGGTGGTGCCCGCCGAGCGCGCCGAATTCGGTTGGGACGTCATCGATGCCACCGATTGGCCGGCCGACCGGCTGGATGACGCCGTCCAGGACGTCACCCGCCACACCTTCGACCTGGCCGCCGAAATACCAATCCGCGCAAAGCTTTTCGCGGTATCCGAGGACGAGCACGTGCTGGTGATCGTGGTCCACCACATCGCCGCCGACGGCATGTCGCTGACGCCGCTGGGCGTCGACCTGAGTCAGGCGTACGCCAGCCGGTGCGCCGGGCATGCCCCGGGATGGGCCGACTTGCCGGTGCAGTACTGCGATTACACGCTGTGGCAGCGCGCCCAGTTCGGTGATCTCGACGACCCCGACAGCCGCATCGGCACCCAGCTGGCCTACTGGCAGGACGCGCTGGCCGGCATGCCCGAGCGGCTGGCGCTGCCCACCGACCGGCCCTACCCGGCGGTGGCCGACCAGCGCGGCGACAGCGTGGCGGTCGACTGGCCCGCCGAGCTGCAGCAGCAGGTGCGCCGGGTCGCGCGTGAACACAACGCCACCAGCTTCATGGTGGTGCAGGCCGCCCTGGCGGTGCTGCTGTCTAAGATCGGCGCGAGTTCCGATGTGGCGGTGGGCTTCCCGATCGCCGGGCGGCGCGACCCCGCGCTCGACCGGCTGGTCGGCTTCTTCGTCAACACGCTGGTGCTGCGGATCGACCTGACCGGCGACCCCAGCTTCGCCGAGCTGCTGGCCCGGGTTCAGGCCCGCAGCCTGGCCGCCTTCGAGCATCAGGACGTTCCGTTCGAGGTGCTGGTGGAGCGGCTCAACCCGACCCGCAGCCTNACNCATCACCCGCTGGTGCAGGTNATGCTGGCCTGGCAGAACTTCGCCGGGCACGACGACCCCGCGGCCGCTTTGGCATTGGGTGACCTCGACGTGACGTCGGTGCCGGTGCACGACCAGTCCGCCCGGATGGACCTGGTGTTCTCGCTGGCCGAACGCTGGAACCCCGACGGCGAATTCGCCGGCATCGGCGGGCGGGTGGAATTCCGCACCGACGTGTTCGACGCGGCCACCATCGAGACACTGATCGAACGGCTGCGGCGGGTGCTGGAGGCGATGACGGGCGATCCGGGCCGGCCGCTGTCCGCGGTGGATCTGCTCGACGATGCCGAGCGCGCCTACCTGGAAGAGGTTGGCAACACGGCGATTTTGACCCGGCCGGCGAGCGGGCGGGTGTCGGTGCCCGAACTGTTCGCCACCCAGGTGGCCCGGGTGCCGGAGACGGTGGCGCTGGTCTGCGACGACCTGTCGGTGACCTACCGGCAGCTCGACGAGGCGTCCAACCGGCTGGCGCATCGCCTGGCCGCGGCCGGCGCCGGCCCGGGACAGACTGTGGCACTGCTGTTTTCGCGATCCGCCGAGGCGGTCGCCGCCATCCTCGCGGTGCTCAAGACGGGGGCGGCCTACCTGCCCATCGACCCGTCGGCCCCGCAGACCCGCGTCGAGTTCATGCTCGGCGACGCCGAACCGATCGCCGCCGTCACCACCGCCGAGCTGGCGCAGCGGCTCGCCGGCCGCCCCGTGACCGTCGTCGACGTCGACGATCCGGGCATCGATACCCTGCCGGACACCGCGCTGCCGCTGCCCGACCCGGACGGCATCGCGTACCTGATCTACACCTCCGGCACCACCGGTGCGCCCAAAGGCGTTGCGGTCACTCACCACAACGTGACCCAGCTGCTCGGCTCGCTGGACGCCGGCCTGCCGTCGCCGGGGGTGTGGTCGCAATGTCACTCGCTGGCCTTCGACGTGTCGGTGTGGGAGATCTTCGGCGCGCTGCTGCGCGGCGGACGCGTGGTGGTGATGCCCGAGGCGGTGGCCCGCTCACCGCACGACCTGCACGACGCCCTGATCGCCCGGCACGTCACCGTGCTGACCCAAACCCCGTCCGCGCTGGCGATGCTCTCCCCGCAGGGGTTGGAGTCGGTGTCGCTGGTGCTGGCCGGCGAGGCCTGCCCGCCCGAGGTGGTGGACCAATGGGCGCCCGGACGGGTGATGGTCAACGGCTACGGCCCGACCGAAACCAGCATGTGCGTGAGCATCAGCGCCCCGCTGACCGCGGGATCTGGCATACCGCCGATCGGGTCGCCGGTCGATGGGGCGGCGCTGTTCGTGCTCGACGAATCGCTGCGGCCGGTGCCGCCCGGCGTGGTGGGCGAACTCTACGTCGCCGGATCCGGTGTGGCCGCAGGGTATCTCGGGCGGCCGTCCCTGACCGCGGCCCGCTTCGTCGCGTGCCCGTTCGGGGCGCCCAGCGCGCGGATGTATCGCACCGGGGACCTGGTGCGCTGGCGTGCCGACGGGCAGCTGGACTACCTGGGCCGGGCCGACGAGCAGGTCAAGGTCCGCGGCTACCGCATCGAGCTGGGCGAGATCCAGGCGGCGCTGTCGGCGCTGGACGGGGTGGAGCAGGCCGTCGTCGTCGCCCGCGAGGACAATCCCGGGGACAAGCGGCTGGTCGGCTACATCACCGGCACCGCCGACCCGGCCGAGGCCCGCGCCCGGCTGGGCGAGCGGCTGCCCGCCTACATGGTCCCCGCCGCCGTGCTGGGGCTCGACGCAATCCCGTTGACCCCCAACGGAAAACTCGACGCCCGCGCCCTGCCCGCACCCGACTACGCCGCCGGTGAGTACCGCGCCCCACAGACACCCACCGAGGAGATCCTGGCCGGCATCTACGCCGAGGTGCTGGGCGTGCAGCGGGTCGGCGTCGACGACTCCTTCTTCGACCTGGGCGGCGACAGCATCTCGGCGATGCGCCTGATCGCGGCCGTCAACGCCGCCCTGAACGCCGACCTGCCGGTGCGCACCGTGTTCGAGGCGCCCACGGTCGCCGCGCTAGCGCCCCGGATCGGGGAGGGCGGCAGCGGACTCGAGCCGTTGACGGCCGGTGAGCGGCCCGCGGTGGTGCCGCTGTCGTTCGCGCAGAACCGGCTGTGGTTCTGGATCAATTGCAGGGCCCCTCACCGGTTTACAACATGGCGGCCGCGCTGCGGCTGGACGGCCCGCTGGACACCGAGGCGCTGGGCGCGGCGCTGGGCGACGTGGTGGCCCGGCACGAGAGCCTGCGCACCCTGTTCGCCGCCCCCGAGGGGCGACCCCAGCAGGTGGTGCTGCCCGCCGAGCGGGCCGACTTCGGGTGGGAGGTCGTCGACGCCAGCGGCTGGTCGGCAGACCAACTGGACGAGGCGATCGGCGCCACCGCCCGCTACACCTTCGACCTTGCGGCCCAAATCCCGCTGCGCGCAGAGCTTTTCCGTCTCCACGACGACCGGCACGTGTTGGTGGCCGTGGTGCACCACATCGCCGCCGACGGCATGTCCATCACCCCGCTGGTGCGTGATCTCGGTGCGGCCTATGCCCGGCGGTGCGCCGGTCACGCCCCGGGCTGGGAGCCGCTGCCGGTGCAGTACGTCGACTACACGCTGTGGCAGCGCGCGCAATTCGGTGATCTCGACGATCCCGGCAGCCGCATCGCCGCCCAGCTGGCCTACTGGCAGGACGCGCTGGCCGGCATGCCCGAGCGGCTGGCGCTGCCCACCGACCGGCCCTATCCGCTGGTGGCCGACCAGCGCGGCGCCACGGTGGAAATCGACTGGCCGGCCGAGCTGCAGCAGCGAATCGGCGACATGGCCCGCCGGCACAACGCCACCAGCTTCATGGTGATCCAGACCGCCCTGACCGTGCTGCTGGCCAAGCTCGGCGCCAATCCCGATGTGGCGGTGGGCTTCCCGATCGCGGGGCGGCGCGACCCGGCGCTGGACGACCTGGTCGGGTTCTTCGTCAACACCCTGGTGCTGCGGGTGGACGCGGCCGGCGATCCCAGCTTCACCGAGCTGCTGGCCCGGGTCCGCACCCGCAGCCTGGAGGCCTTCGAGCACCAGGATGTGCCGTTCGAGGTGCTGGTGGAGCGGCTCAACCCGACCCGCAGCCTCACGGGCAGGACACCGGCCCGGCCGCGGGGCTGTCCCTCGGCGATGTCGAAATCACGCCGATACCGGTGGACACCCACACCGCGCGGATGGACCTGACCTTCTCCGTCGGCGAACGCTGGAGCGAGAGCGGCGAACCGGGCGGGATCGGCGGCACAGTGGAATTCCGCACCGACGTGTTCGACCCGGACAGCATCCAGACGCTGATCGGGCGGCTGCGGCGGGTGCTGGAGGCGATGACCGCCGACCCGACACAATCCGTGTCGTCGGTGGACCTGCTCGACGAGCGGGAGCACGCCCGCCTCGACACCCTGGGCAACCGGGCGGCGCTGACCGGACCTCCGCCCCGGTTCGATTCCCTCCCAACACTTTTCGCCGAGCAGGCCGCCCGCACCCCGGACGCCGTCGCGCTGGTCTGCGGCGGCCGCCGGATGACCTACCGGGAGCTGGACGAGGCCGCCAACCGGGTGGCGCACCTGCTGCGCGTGCGGGGGGCCGGCCCGGGACACACCGTGGCACTGCTGTTTTCCCGGTCGGCCGAGGCGATCGTCGCGATCCTGGGGGTGCTCAAGTCGGGGGCGGCCTACCTGCCGATCGACCCGGCGCTGCCGGGCGAGCGGATCGGGTTCATGCTGGCCGACGCCGCGCCGCTGGTCGCGATCAGCACCGCCGAGCTGGCGCCGCGGCTGCACGGCCAGCACGACGTGCCAGTCGTCGACGTGCACGACCCCGCGATCGAGGCCGCGCCCTCAAGCGCGCTGCCGCCGCCGGGTGCGGACGACATCGCCTACCTGATCTACACCTCGGGCACCACCGGCGTGCCCAAAGGCGTTGCGGTGAGCCACCGTAACGTCGCCCAGTTGCTGACGGCCGAGTCGGGGCTGCCGCGCGAGGGCGTGTGGTCGCAGTGGCATTCGCTGGCCTTCGACGTGTCGGTGTGGGAGATCTTCGGCGCCCAGCTGCACGGCGGGCGGCTGGTGGTGATCCCCGAATCCGTGGCCCGTTCACCGGAAGACCTGCACGCGCTGCTGATAACCGAACAGGTCAGCGTGCTCAGCCAGACCCCGTCGGCGGCCGGCGCCCTGTCACCCGAGGGCCTCGAGGACCTCACCCTGGTGGTGGCCGGCGAGGCCTGCCCGAGCGAGCTGGTCGACCGCTGGGCGCCGGGGCGGACGATGATCAACGCCTACGGCCCCACCGAGGCCACGGTGTACGCGGCGATCAGCGCGCCGCTGCGGCCGGGAGCGCTGGGTGGTGTGCCGATCGGCTCCCCGGTGCCGGGCGGGGCGGTGTTCGTGCTGGACGAGTGGCTGCGCCCGGTGCCGCCGGGTGTGGTGGGCGAGCTCTATGTCGCCGGCGCCGGGGTGGCCTGCGGCTATTGGCGGCGCGGCGGGTTGACCGCGTCGCGGTTCGTGGCGTGTCCGTTCGGGGCGCCCGGGGCGCGGATGTATCGCACCGGCGACCTGGTGCGCTGGCGCGGCGACGGCCAACTGGACTATCTGGGCCGCGTCGACGAACAGGTCAAGATCCGCGGCTACCGCATCGAACTCGGCGAGGTGCGCGCCGCCCTGGCCTGGGTGGACGGTGTCGACCAGGCGGTCGTCGTCGCCCGCGAGGACCGGCCCCGGGACAAGCGGCTGGTCGGCTACATCACCGGCACCGCCGACCCGGCCGCGGTGCGCGCCGCGCTGGCCGAACGGCTGCCCGCCTACATGGTCCCGGCGGCCGTCGTCACGCTCGACGCAATCCCGTTGACGCCCAACGGAAAACTCGACACCCGCGCCCTGCCCGCACCCGAATACTCCGACGCCGACCGGTATCGCGCCCCCGACAACGCCGTCGAGGAGATCCTGGCCGGCATCTATGCCCAGGTGCTGGGCGTGCAGCGGGTCGGGGTCGACGACTCGTTCTTCGACCTGGGCGGCGACAGCATCTCCTCGATGCAGGTGGTGACCCGGGCCCGCGCCGCCGGCCTGGTGTGCAAGACCCGCGACATCTTCGTCGAGCAGACGGTCGCCCGGCTGGCCCGGGTCGCCGAGGTGGCCGACGCCGACGCCGCGGCCGACGAGGGTGTCGGCGAGATCACCGCCACCCCGATCATCCGCTGGCTGCAGGACGTGGAAAGCGCCGGCGGCCAAGTCGATCAGTTCAACCAGGCCATGCTGGTGCGGGCGCCCGCCGGCGTCACCGAGGCCGACGTGGTCACGGTGTTGCAGGCCCTGCTGGACCGGCACGCCATGCTGCGGCTGCGCGTCGAGCGCGACGACGCCACCGGCGAGTGGTCGCTGCAGGTGCCCGAGCCCGGGTCGGTGGACGCCGGCGCCTGCCTGCATGCGGTGGACGAGCTGTCCGACGCGGCCGTCATCGAGGCGCGGTCGCGGCTGAACCCCGCCGCCGGCGTGATGCTCAGCGCGGTGTGGGCGAACGCCACCGGGCAGCTGGTGGTGATCATCCACCACCTGGCCGTCGACGGTGTCTCATGGCGAATCCTGCTGCAGGACTTGAACATCGCCTGGGCGCAGCATCACGGCGGGCAGCCGGTGGCGTTACCCGCGGCGGGCACCTCGTTCGCCCGGTGGGCGTCACGGCTGGCCGGGCACGCCCACCACCCGGACGTGGCGGACCGGGCCGGCGCCTGGCAGGCGGTGGCGGCGACCCCGCCGGCGCTGCCCGCGGTGCGTCCCGACGTGGACACCTTCGCCTCCGCCGGCCACCTCTCGACCGAGCTGGACACCGAAACCACCGCCATGCTGCTCGGTGAGGTGCCGGCGGCATTCCACGCCGGCGTGCAGGACATCCTGCTGATCGCGTTCGCGCTGGCGTGCGCGGAGTTTTGCGGCACCCGCGGCACGCCGATCGGCATCGACGTCGAGGGCCACGGCCGGCGCGAGGAACTGGGCCGCGACATCGACCTGTCCCACACCGTGGGCTGGTTCACCACCAAATACCCGGTCGCCCTGACCGTCGGCGCCCTGGATTGGGCGCAGGTCGTCGCCGGCGCGCCGGGACTGGGCGACATCCTCAAGGCCGCCAAGGAACAACTCCGCTCGCTGCCCGACCCGCTGAGCTACGGGCTGCTGCGCTACCTAAATCCCGGCGTGGACCTGGACGGGGACGACCCGCCGATCGGGTTCAACTACCTGGGCCGCCAGGGCGGGGCCACCGAGTTGACCGCCGACATGTGGCGGCCCGAGCCGGACGGCTGGACGGCCACCCGCGCGGCCGCCGCCATCCCCATGCCACTGATGCACACCCTGGAGCTCAACGCGGTCACCGTCGACTCCGCGTCCGGCCCGCGGCTGCACGCCAACTGGACCTGGGCGCCCTCGGCGCTCGACGATCAGCAGATCGCCCGGCTGAGCCGGCTGTGGTCGCAGGCGCTGACCGGCATCTGCGCGCACGTGCGCGCCGGCGGCGGCGGGCTGACGCCGTCCGACATCGCGCCGGCCCGGCTCACCCAGCAGCAGCTCGATCAGCTTGCGCGGCAACACCGCATCGCCGACGTGCTGGCGCTGACCCCGGTGCAGCAGGGTCTGCTGTTCCACGCCAACACCGCGTCAGGCAGCGACGACCTCTATGCCGGGCAGCTCGACATCGCCATCGCCGGCCCGCTCGACGCCGCGCGGCTGCGCGACGCGGTGCACGCCGTGGTTCACCGGCACCCCAACCTGGTGGCCCGGTTCTGCGACCGCTACGACCAGGCGGTCCAGATCATCCCGGCCGAGCCGGCACCGGCCTGGCAGGTCGTCGAGCTGCACGGCGAGGAGCAGATCCGCCAGCTGGGCGCCGACGAGCGCGCCGCCGTGTGCGCCGATCTCACCGAGTCTCCGGCCCTCCGGGTGGCGCTGGTGCGCACCGCGACCGACCGGCACCGGCTGCTGCTGACCAACCACCACATCGTGCTGGACGGCTGGTCGATGCCGATCCTGTTGGGCGAGATCTTCGCCGCCTACTACGGTCAGCGGCTTCCGGCGCCGGCGCCCTACCGCGGCTTCGTCGACTGGCTGGCCGAACGGGACCTCGACGCCGCCCGCGCGGCGTGGGCCGAGGTGTTCGCCGGCTTCGACACCCCGACCCTGGTCGGGCCCCAGGACCCGGTCGAGCTCGGGCCGCAACAGGTCGAGACGTTCACCCTGCCCGCCGACCTGACCCGGGCCGTCACCGACTTGGCCCGGTCCTGCCACACCACCGTCAACACCGTGCTGCAGGCGGCGTTCGCGCGCCTGCTGTGCGCCCTCACCGGGCAACGCGACGTCGTCTTCGGCACCACGGTGTCGGGCCGGCCCGCGGAGGTGCCCGGCGCCGACACGATGGTGGGCCTGCTGATCAACACCGTGCCGGTGCGGGCGAACATCACCGCGACCACCAGCACCGTCGACCTGCTGCACCAGCTGCAAGGCGCCTACAACCACACGCTCGACCACCAGCACCTGGCGCTCAACGAGATCCACCGAATCACCGGCCAGGACAAGCTTTTCGACACGCTGTTCGCCTACGAGAACTACCCGATCGACGCCGGCGCGCTGTCCGGCGACCAGGAGCTGGCCGTCACCGACATCACCAGCCGCGAATCCACCCACTACCCGCTGACCGTGCAGGCCCAGCCCGGGTCGCAGCTGCGCCTCCAAATCGAATACGCCACACGGGTTTTCGACGACGAGGACATCGCGACGCTGATCGAGCGGATGCGGCGGGTACTGGTCGCCATGACCGCCGACCCGGCACGGCCGCTGTCGTCGATCGACGTGCTCGACCCGGCCGAACACCAGCGGCTGCACGACTGGGGCGCCCGGGCGGTCCTGGACCGGCCCGCCACCCGGACGTCGATCCCGGCGCTGTTCACCGCGCAGGCACAGCGCAGCCCGCAAGCGCCGGCGGTGACCTTCGAGGGCCGCACCACGACCTACCGGGAGCTCGACGAGGCGTCGAACCGGTTGGCGCACTTGCTGATCGGCCGCGGGGTGGGCCCGGGGCAAGCGGTGGCGCTGCTGTTGCCGCGGTCCGCCGACGCGATCGTGGCGATCCTGGCGGTGCTCAAGACCGGGGCGGCCTACCTGCCGATCGACCCCGCGCTGCCGGCGGCCCGCATCGAGTTCATGCTCGACGACACCGCGCCGACCGCCGCGGTCACCACCGCCGCGCTGGCCGGCCCGCTGCGCGGCCGCGACCTGACCGTCGTCGACATCGGCGACCGCGCGCTGTCCCGCCAGCCGCACACCGCGCTGCCGGCGCCGGACCCCGACCACGTCGCGCACATCATCTACACCTCGGGCACCACCGGTGTGCCCAAAGGCGTTGCGGTCAGCCACCACAACGTGACCCGGCTGTTCGACGCGCAGGCCGTCGGCGTCGAGTTGTCCGCCGATCAGGTGTGGACGCAGTTCCATTCGTACGCGTTCGACTACTCGGTGTGGGAGATCTGGGGCGCGCTGCTGCACGGCGGCCGGCTGGTGGTGGTGTCCGACGCGGTGGCCCGCTCACCGATGGACTTCCACGCCCTGCTGGTGGCCGAGAACGTCACCGTGTTGAGCCAAACCCCGTCGGCGGTGCGGATGCTCTCCCCGCAGGGCCTGGAATCCGCGGCGCTGGTGATCGGCGCCGAGCCCTGCCCGCCCGAGCTGCTGGACCGCTGGGCGCCCGGGCGCACCATGGTCAACGTCTACGGCCCGACCGAAGCCACCATCTTCTCGACGGCCAGCACACCGCTGGCGGCCGGTTCGGGGGCGCCGCCGATCGGCTCGCCGGTGCCCGGGACGGCGCTGTTGGTGCTGGACGGCTGGCTGCGCCCGGTGCCGGCCGGCGTGGTCGGCGAGCTGTACGTGGCCGGCCGCGGCGTGGGCTACGGCTACCTGCGCCGGGCCGGGCTGACCGCGTCGCGGTTCGTGGCGTGTCCGTTCGGGGCGCCCGGGGCGCGGATGTATCGCACGGGCGATCTGGTGCGCTGGCGCGCCGACGGGCAGCTGGACTACCTGGGCCGCGCCGACGAGCAGGTCAAGATCCGCGGCTACCGCATCGAGGTCGGCGAGATCCGCTCCGCCCTGGCCGCGCTCGACGGCGTCGACGAGGCGGTCGTGATCGCCCGCGAGGACCGGCCCGGGGACAAGCGGCTGGTCGGCTACATCACCGGGGACGCCGACCCGGCCGAGGCCCGCGCCCGGCTGGCCGAGCGGCTGCCGGCCTACATGGTCCCCGTCGCGGTGGTGGTGCTGGACGCGCTGCCGATGACCGTCAACGGCAAACTCGACCTGCGCGCCCTGCCGGCGCCCGAATACGCCGCGGCCGGCTACCGGTCGCCGACCACCCCCGCCGAGGAGATCCTGGCCGGCATCTACGCCCACGTGCTCGGCGTGCAGCGGGTCGGGGTCGACGACTCCTTCTTCGACCTGGGCGGCGACAGCATCTCGGCGATGCGGGTGATCGCGGCCATCAACAGCGCCCTGGACGTCGGTGTCCCGGTGCGGGCCATCTTCGAGGCGCCCACGGTCGCCCAGCTGGCGCCGCGCATCGGTGAGGACGCCGGCCGGCTGGACCCGCTGACGGCGGGCGAACGTCCCGCGGTGGTGCCGCTGTCGTTCGCGCAGAGCCGGCTGTGGTTCCTCGACCAGCTGCAGGGGCCGTCCCCGGTGTACAACATGGCGGCCGCGCTGCGGATGCACGGCCGGCTCGATGACCGGGCGCTGGGCGCGGCGCTGGCCGACGTGGTGGCCCGGCACGAGAGCCTGCGCACGGTGTTCGCCGCGCCCGACGGAACGCCGCAACAGGTGGTGCTGCCGGCCGAGCGCGCCGACCTCGGCTGGCGGGTGGTGAACGCCCGCGACTGGTCGGCGAGCCGGCTGCGCGAGGCCATCGACGCCGCGGCCCGCGAAACCTTCGACCTGGCAACCCAAATCCCGTTGCGCGCAACACTTTTCCGCATCGGCGAGGACGAACACGTGCTGGTGGCCGTGGTGCATCACATCGCCGCCGACGGCTGGTCGTTGCGGCCGCTGGTGCGTGACCTGGGGGTGGCCTACGCCAGCCGGTGCGCCGGTCACGCCCCGGGCTGGGAGCCGCTGCCGGTGCAATACGTCGACTACACGCTGTGGCAGCGCGCCCAGTTCGGCGAGCTGGCCGACAGTGGCAGCCGCATCGCCGCCCAGCTGGCCTACTGGCAGCAGGCGCTGGCCGGCATGCCCGAGCGGCTGGCGCTGCCCACCGACCGGCCCTACCCGCAGCTCGCCGATCAGCGCGGCGCGGCCGTCGACGTGGACTGGCCGGCCGATCTGCAGCAGCAGGTCGCGGGGCTGGCCCGCGAGTACAACTCCACCAGCTTCATGGTGGTGCAGGCCGCGCTGGCGGTGCTGCTGGCCAAGCTCAGCGCCAGCACCGACGTCGCCGTCGGCTTCCCGATCGCCGGGCGGCGCGACCCGGCCCTCGACGACCTGGTCGGGTTCTTCGTGAACACCCTGGTACTGCGGGTCGACCTGTCCGGCGATCCCAGCTTCACCGAGCTGCTGGCCCGGGTCCGCACCCGCAGCCTGGAGGCCTTCGAGCACCAGGATGTGCCGTTCGAGGTGCTGGTGGAGCGGCTCAACCCGACCCGCAGCCTCACCGCCGGCCAGGACGCCGACCCCGGCGCCGGGCTGGCCCTGGGCGACGACGTGCGGGTCACCTCGATGCCGCTGGACACCCAGGTCGCCCGCATGGACCTGACGTTCTCGTTGGCCGAACGCTGGACCGAGGACGACGAGCCCGCCGGGATCGGCGGACGGGTGGAATTCCGCACCGACGTGTTCGACGCGGACACCATCGAGACGCTGATCCGGCGGCTGCAGCGGGTGCTGGAGGCGATGACCGCCGACCCGACACAATCCGTGTCGTCGGTGGACCTGCTGGACGCCGGCGAGCACGCGCACCTCGACCGCATCGGCAACCGGGCCGCGCTCAGCGGGCCGGCAGCCCAATTCCACTCCATCCCAACGGTTTTCGCCGAGCAGGCCGCCCGCACCCCGGACGCCGTCGCGCTGGTCTACGAAGACCGCTCATGGACCTACCGCGAGCTCGACGAGGCCGCCAACCGGTTGGCGCACCGGCTGGCCGGCTTCGGGGTGGGCGCCGGCGAGCGGGTGGCCCTGCTGTTTTCCAGGTCGGCCGAGGCCATCGTCGCGATCCTGGCCGTGCTCAAGGCTGGCGCCGCCTACCTGCCGATCGACCCGGCGCTGCCGGACGAGCGGATCGGGTTCATGCTGGCCGACGCCGCGCCGATGGTCGCGATCAGCACCGCCGAGCTGGCACCGCGGCTGCACGGCCACCACGTCGTCGTCCTCGACGTGCACGACCCGGCCGTCGACACTCAGCCGTCGACCCCGCTGCCGCCGCCGGGTGCGGACGACATCGCCTACCTGATCTACACCTCGGGCACCACCGGTGTGCCCAAAGGCGTTGCGGTGAGCCACCGCAACGTGACGCAGCTGCTCACCGCCGATTCCGGGCTGCCGCGCGAGGGCGTGTGGTCGCAGTGGCATTCGCTGGCCTTCGACGTGTCGGTGTGGGAGATCTTCGGCGCCCTGCTGCACGGCGGCCGGCTGGTGGTGATCCCCGACTCGGTGGTGCGCTCGCCGGACGACTTCCACGCCCTGCTGGTCGACGAACAGGTCAGCGTGCTCAGCCAGACCCCGTCGGCCGCCGGCACCCTCTCACCCGAGGGCCTCGAATCGACCGCCCTGGTGGTCGCCGGCGAGGCGTGCCCGGCCGAGCTGGTCGACCGGTGGGCCCCGGGCCGGACGATGATCAACGCCTACGGCCCCACCGAGGCCACCGTCTACACCGCGATCAGCGCGCCGCTGCAGCCCGGGTCACCGGCCGGGGTGCCGATCGGCTTCCCGGTCCCCGGCACCGGCCTGTTCGTGCTCGACGAATCGCTGCGGCCGGTGCCGCCGGGCGTGGTGGGCGAGCTCTATGTCGCCGGCGCCGGGGTGGCCTGCGGCTACTGGCGGCGCGGCGGGCTGACCGCATCGCGGTTCGTGGCGTGTCCGTTCGGGCGGCCGGGGGCGCGGATGTATCGCACGGGCGATCTGGTGCGCTGGCGCGGCGACGGGCAGCTGGACTACCTGGGTCGGGCCGACGAGCAGGTCAAGGTCCGCGGCTACCGCATCGAACTCGGCGAGGTGCGCTCGGCGCTGGCCGCGCTGGACGGGGTGGACCAGGCCGCCGTCGTCGCCCGCGAGGACCGGCCGGGGGACAAGCGGCTGGTCGGCTACATCACCGGGGACGCCGACCCGGCCGAGGCCCGCGCCCGGCTGGGCGAGCGGCTGCCGGCCTACATGGTGCCGGCGGCCATCGTCGCGCTCGACGCAATCCCGTTGACGCCCAACGGAAAACTCGACACCCGCGCCCTGCCCGCACCCGAATACTCCGACGCCGGCCAATACCGCGCCCCCGAAACCCCCGTCGAGCAGACCCTGGCCGCCATCTACGCCCAGGTGCTGGGCGTGCAGCGGGTCGGGGTCGACGACTCCTTCTTCGACCTGGGCGGCGACAGCATCTCCTCGATGCAGGTGGTGACCCGGGCCAAGGCCGCCGGCCTGGCGGTGCGCACCCGCGACATCTTCACCGAGCAGACCGTGGCCCGGCTGGCCCGGGTGGCAGGCGTGGCCGACGAGGACGGCGGGCCGGCCGACGAGGGCACCGGCGAGGTGACGGCCACGCCGATCATCGAATGGTTGCGCGGCGTGAACGGCCCGGTCGATGAGTTCAACCAGACGATGGTGCTGCAGGCGCCCGCCGGCGTCACCGAGGCCGACGTGGTGGCGGTGCTGCAGGCCCTGCTGGACCGGCACGCCATGCTGCGGCTGCGCGTCGACACCGCGGCGGACACCGGCGAGTGGTCGCTGCAGGTGCCCGAGCCCGGGTCGGTGGACGCCGCGCAGCGGGTGCACACCGTGGACGAGCTGTCCGACGCGGCGATCATCGAGGCGCGGTCGCGGCTGAACCCGGCCGCCGGCGTGATGCTCAGCGCCCTGTGGGTGGGCTCCACCGGCCGGCTGGTGCTGATCATTCATCACCTGGCCGTCGACGGGGTGTCCTGGCGGGTGCTGCTGGAAGACCTCAACATCGCCTGGGGCCAGCATCACAACGGCCAGCCGATCGCGCTTCCCGCGGGCGGCACGTCATTCGCCCGGTGGGCGTCGCTGCTGGCCGAGCACGCCTCCTCGCCGGCGGTGGTCGAGCAGGCCGACGCCTGGCGGCGGGTCGCCGCGACGCCGCCCGCGCTCCCGCCGGTGCGCCCCGAGGCGGACACCTACCAGAGCGCCGAGAACCTGGCGGCCACGCTGGACACCGAAACCACCCGCACGCTGCTCGGCGAGGCGCCCGCGGCGTTCCACGCCGGGGTCAACGACATCCTGCTCATCGCGTTCGCGCTGGCCTGGGCCGAGTTCCTGGACAGCGCGGACGCCCCGATCGGCATCGACGTCGAGGGCCACGGCCGGCACGAGGAACTGGCCGCCGGCGTGGACCTGTCGCGCACCGTCGGCTGGTTCACCACCAAATACCCGGTCGCCCTGACCGTCGGCGCCCTGGAGTGGGAGCAGGTGACCTCCGGCGCGCCGGGGCTGGGCGCACTGGTCAAAGACGCCAAGGAGCAACTGCGCGCCCTGCCCGACCCGCTGAGCTACGGGCTGCTGCGCTACGTCAACACCGACGTCGACCTGGACGGCGCCGACCCGCCGATCGGGTTCAACTACCTGGGCCGGCTGGGCGGCGCGGCCGCCGAGCTCTCCGACGAGCTATGGCGGATCAGCCGCGACGGCTCCTCGGCGACCGCCACCAGCACCGCGGTGCCCATGCCGTTGATGCACACCGTGGACCTCAACGCCGGCACCATGGACACCGAGCACGGCCCGCAGCTACACGCCAACTGGACCTGGGCGCCCTCGGCGCTGAACCGCGACCAGGTGACCCGGTTGAGCCGGCTGTGGTTCGACGCCCTGGCCGGCATCTGCGCGCACGTGCGCGCCGGCGGCGGCGGACTGACCCCGTCCGACATCGCGCCCGCGCGGCTGACTCCGCCGCAGATCGACCAGCTCGAGCGCCAACACCGGATCGCCGACGTGCTGCCGCTGACCCCGCTGCAGCAGGGCCTGCTGTTCCACGCCAACACCACCCGCGGCGGCGACGACCATCTCTACGTGGTGCAGCTGGATCTGACATTGACCGGCCCGCTCGACCGGGACCGGCTGCGCGAGGCCATGCACACCGTGATCAGCCGGCACCCGCACCTGGGGGCCCGCTTCTGCGATCAGTTCGACGAGCCGGTTCAGGTCATCCCGGCGGATCCGACGATGGCGTGGCGGTACCTCGAGCTGCATGCCAACGGCAGCGAGTCCGACGCCCAGATCCGGCGGCTGTGCGCCGGCGAACGTGCCGCGGTCTACGACCTGGCCGAGGCGCCCGCGGTCCGGGCCGTGTTGATCCGCACCGGGCCCGACCGGCACCGGCTGGTGCTCACCATCCACCACATCGTGCTCGACGGCTGGTCGGTGCCGATCCTGCTCAACGAGACGTTCGCCTGCTACACCGGGCAGCGGCTGCCCGCGCCCGCGCCCTACCGCAGGTTCGTGACCTGGCTGGCCGAGCGCGACCTCGACGCCGCCCGCGCGGCGTGGGGCGAGGCGCTCGCCGGTTTCGACACCCCGACACTGGTCGGGCCGCCGCATTCGCTGGAGCCGGGCGCCCGAGGCGTCCAAGCGTTTGCGGTGTCCGCGGAGATCACCCGGGCGCTCGGCGAGCTGGCCCGCGCCCACCACACCACGGTCAGCACCGTGCTGCAGGCCGCGTGGGCGCAGCTGCTGGTGTGGCAGACCGCTCAGCACGACGTCGCGTTCGGCACCACCGTGTCGGGCCGGCCCGCCGAGGTGCCCGGCGCCGACTCGATGGTGGGCCTGATGATCAACACCGTCCCGGTGCGCGCCCGCATCTCCGCGGCCACCACCACGACCGATCTGCTGGCCGAGCTGCAACGCGGTCACGCCGACACGCTGGACCACCAGCACCTGGCATTGAGCGAGATCCACCGAATCGCCGGCCAGGACAAGCTGTTTGACACGCTGTTCGGCTACGAGAACTACCCGCTGGACACCTCGGCGCTGGCCGTCGACCACGAGCTGACCATCAGCGACGTCAACCTGTTCGAGCGCAACCACTACCCGTTGACCATGCAGGCCGCCCTGTCCGGCGACCGGCTGGGGCTGCGGGTGGAATACGACGCCGGCATCTTCGACGCGGCCACCATCGAGGCGCTGAGCCGGCGGTTGGAGCGGGTGCTGATCGCGATGACCGCCGACCCGGCCCGGCCGCTGTCGTCGGTCGACCTGCTCGACCCGTCCGAGCGTCAGCGCTTGGACGACATCGGTAACCGGGCGGCACTGGCCGGGCCGCCGCCCGCGCCGCCGTCGATCCCGGTGTTGTTCGCCGCGCGGGCGGCGCAGACCCCGGATGCGGTGGCGATCAGCTGGGATGGCCTGTCGATGACGTACCGGGAACTCGACCAGGCCGCCAACCGGCTGGCGCACCTGCTGGCCGATCACGGTGCCGGCCCGGGACAGTCTGTGGCGCTGCTGTTTTCGCGGTCGGCGCACGCGATCGTCGCGATCTTGGCGGTGCTCAAGACCGGGGCGGCCTACCTCCCGATCGATGCGGCGGCGCCGGCCGCCCGGGTCAGGTTCATGCTCGCCGACTCCGCGGCGGTCGCCGCGGTCACCACCGCGGGTCTGCGGTCGCGGCTGGACGGCTGCGACGTGGCGGCCATCGACATCGAGGACCCCCGGATCCAGACCCGGCCGAGCACGCCGTTGCCGGCGCCCGCACCCCACGACATCGCCTATGTCATCTACACCTCGGGTACCACGGGTGTGCCCAAAGGTGTTGCGGTCACGCACCGCAACGTGACGCAGCTGCTGGAGCCCCTGGATGCGGGACTGCCGTCGCCCGGTGTGTGGACGCAAAGCCACTCGTATGCCTTCGATGTGTCGGTGTGGGAGATCTTCGGCGCGCTGCTGCGGGGCGGACGCCTGGTGGTGGTGCCCGAGGCGGTGACCCGCTCCCCGAAGGACTTTCACGCCTTACTGGTCGACGAAGAGGTCACCGTGCTGACCCAGACGCCGTCGGCGGTGGCGATGCTCTCGCCCGAGGGGCTGGAGTCGGTGTCGTTGGTGGTGGTGGGGGAGGCCTGCCCGGCCGAGGTGGTGGACCGCTGGGCGCCCGGGCGGGTGATGGTCAACGCCTACGGCCCGACGGAGACCACCATGTGCGTGGCCATCAGTGCGCCGCTGGCCCCGGGTATGGGGTCACCGCCGATCGGTGTGCCGGTCGATGGTGCGGGGTTGTTTGTGCTCGACGCGTGGTTGCGGCCGGTGGCCCCCGGCGTGGTCGGCGAGTTGTATGTTGCCGGCGCCGGGGTGGCCGCCGGGTATGTCGGACGGTCCGGGCTGACCGCCTCGCGGTTCGTGGCGTGCCCCTTCGGCGAGCCCGGAACCCGCATGTATCGCACCGGGGACCTGGTGTGTTGGCGTCCCGATGGGCAGTTGGACTATCGGGGTCGCGCCGACGAGCAGGTCAAGGTTCGCGGGTATCGGATCGAACTCGGCGAGGTGCAGGCGGCGCTGGCCGGGCTGGACGATGTCGAGCAGGCGGTGGTGATCGCCCGCGAGGACCGGCCCGGCGGCAAGCGGCTGGTCGGCTACATCACCGGTACCGCCGACCCGGCCGAGGCGCGCACCGCGCTGGCCCAACGGCTGCCGGTGTACATGGTGCCGACCGCGGTGGTGGCGCTGGACGCCATCCCGTTGACGCCCAACGGAAAAATCGACACCCGCGCCCTACCCACACCCGAATACACGGGCAGCCGCTACCGGGCCCCGTCCAACGCCGTCGAGGAGACCGTGGCCGGCATCTACGCCCATGTGCTCGGCGTGGAGCGGGTCGGCGCCGACGACTCCTTCTTCGAACTCGGCGGCGACAGCATCTCGGCGATGCGGGTGATCACGGCGATCAACGCCAGCCTGGGCGTCGAGCTCGCGGTCCGCACCTTGTTCGAGGCGCCCACCGTCGCAAGCCTGAGCCGGCGGGCGCAGACGGATACCGCTCGCGGCGGACAAGCCGAAGAGATCGTGCCCGTCCAGACCCTGAAAGAGGGGACCGGCGCACCGCTGTTCTGCATCCATGCCGCCGGCGGGCTCAGTTGGTCATATCAGGTGCTCGGCAATCATCTGGATTGCCCGATCATCGGAATTCAACAAGCCGAACCGCAGCACGCCGCGCCGCGGTCGATTCGCGAGATGGCGCAAAGCTACGCCGACAGAATCCAGGAAACCTATCCCGACGGCCCCTACCATCTCGTCGGCTGGTCGTTCGGCGGCGTCGTCGCCCACGAACTCGCGATCGAGCTGCAGCGGCGCGGGTGCGCAATCGCACGCCTTGTCCTCCTCGACGCTCAACCCGGTCTCGACGGCAGCGTCACCGCACCCGACGCTGCCCTGGCCGAGCAGCACATGATGGAAGAAGCCCTGCGGTCGCACCTGGCCGCCGCCGATCACGACCAACCGCACGCGCATCGGCAGTTCAACCAACTCGTCCGTGAAGCCGGAGCCGAAGGCATGTCTCGACACAAGCGCCTTTTCGATGTGCTTTTCGGGAATGCCCGAAACAATATCGAGCGCAGCAAGATTCACGAGCCCGGTGTTTTCCTCGGCGATGTGACCATCTTCTCCGCGGTGCGTGATCACGAGGATCGCAGTGCGTTCCTCGCCGAGAATTGGCGTCCGTACGTTGCCGGCGACATCGTCATCCACGAGATCGACTGCACGCATGACGAGATCCTCAATGCCGATGTGGTGGATTCGTACGGGCAGCGCCTCGGGCAACTGCTGGGCGCGCAACGTCGCCGGGAACTGACCCCACCGCAACGATTCGGGGCGGACCCCGGCGACGACGAGCCGCCCGTCCGGTGATGAGCGATTTCGCCGGCCCGTCGCGACGGTGCGATTCATTTCACACCGGCGTCGATCGCGGTGATCACCGCGCACGGATCGCGGCCGTAGCTGGGCCGTTGCAGCGCTTTTGGCGGAGGTCACGCGCGCTGGGAATCGGGCAACGGTAGGGTCGAAGAGGTGTGCGGAGTCACCGGGGAGGTACGACTCGACGGGCGGGCGCCCGATGTAGCCGCGGTCTCGGCGATGGCCGCCGTGCTGACACCACGCGGCCCCGACGCCGGCGGCGCCTGGTCGCAGGGCCGCGTCGCGCTCGGGCATCGTCGCCTCAAGATCATCGACCTGACCGAAGCCGGCGCCCAGCCGATGGTCGACTCCGAGCTGGGCCTGTCCATCGCTTGGAACGGCTGCATCTACAACTACAAGGAACTGCGCAGCGAGCTGTCCGGCTACGGCTACCGGTTCTTCTCGCACAGCGACACCGAGGTCCTGATCAAGGCCTACCACCGGTGGGGCGACGACTTCGTCAGCCATCTGTTCGGCATGTTCGCCTTCGCCATCGTCGAACGCGACAGCGGTCGGGTGCTGCTCGGCCGCGACCGCCTCGGCATCAAACCCCTCTACCTGACCGAGGACAGCCACCGGGTCCGGTTCGCCTCGACGCTGCCCGCGCTGCTGGCCGGCGGCGGCGTGGACACCCGCATCGACCCGGTCGCCCTGCACCACTACATGAGCTTCCACTCGGTGGTGCCCGCCCCGGCCACCATCCTGCGCGGGGTCCGCAAGGTGCCGCCCGCCTCGCTGGTCGCCATCGAGCCCGACGGCAAACGCACCGTCACCACCTACTGGGCGCCCGATTTCACCCGGCACGCCGACCGCGCCGACTGGTCCGAACGCGACTGGGAGGACGCCGTGCTGTCCACCCTGCGGCTGGCCGTCAAGCGCCGGCTGGTGGCCGACGTCCCGGTGGGCTGCCTGCTGTCCGGTGGTGTCGACTCCAGCCTGATCGTGGGTTTGCTCGCCGAAGCCGGCCAGCACGGGCTGTCCACCTTCTCCATCGGCTTCGAGTCGGCGGGCGGGGTGAAGGGCGACGAGTTCCAGTACTCCGACATCGTGGCCCAGCGCTTCGAGACCAACCACCACCAGATCCGCATCGACTCCGCCCGGATGCTGCCCGCGCTGGACGGCGCCATCGGCGCGATGAGCGAACCGATGGTCAGCCACGACTGCGTCGCCTTCTACCTGCTCAGCCAGGAAGTGGCCCGGCACGTCAAGGTGGTGCAGTCCGGGCAGGGCGCCGACGAGGTGTTCGCCGGCTACCACTGGTACCCGCCGATGGGCGAGCCGGCCGCCGCCACCCTGGACGGGGCGGTCGCCCAGTACCGGCGGGCCTTCTTCGACCGGGACACCGCCGGCGTCGCGCAGCTGGTCGGACCCGGCATCCTCGCCCCGGGCGACCCCAGCCTGCGGTTCGTCACCGAACACTTCGCCCAGGCCGGCGCCGAGACCGGCATCGACCGCGCGTTGCGGCTTGACACCACGGTGATGCTGATCGACGACCCGGTGAAGCGGGTCGACAACATGACGATGGCCTGGGGGCTGGAGGGCCGGGTGCCCTTCCTCGACCACGAGCTGGTCGAGCTGGCCGCCACCTGCCCGCCGGAGTACAAGATCGCCCACGAAGGCAAGGGCGTGCTCAAACAGGCTGCGCGGCGGGTCATTCCGTCCGAGGTGATCGACCGGCCCAAGGGCTACTTCCCGGTCCCGGCGCTGACCCACCTGGAAGGCCCCTACCTGGACATGGTCCGTGACGCGCTGTACGCGCCGACCGCCAAGGAACGCGGTCTGTTCAACACCGACGCGGTCGACGCGCTGCTGGCCAACCCCAACGGCAAGCTGACCCCGCTGCGCGGCAACGAGCTGTGGCAGATCGCCCTGCTCGAGCTGTGGCTGCAGCGGCACGGTGTGACGGGCCCGGTTGCATGACCATGACCGATCCGGCAGAGGATCACCCCTCCGAGGCGATCACCCTCGGGCTGCACGACGCGTCGCCGCCCGAGATGGTGGACGCGATGGCCAAGGACGTCGAGCTCGAATTGGGTTGGGGCCGACTGATTTTCGGGCAAACCTTCGCCAATTCCCAAGAGCTGGTCGAGGCGCTGCGGCGGGAAGGGCCCGGCCGGCGCGACATCTGCATCTACGCCCGCGAATCCCATGTCGTGGTCGCCGAGGCGCCCACCGAGCTCTTCATCGACCCCAGCCACACCTACCGGCTGCGGTTCACCGGTAAGGAGAAGAGCCTGGCGCCCACACCGCTGGGCGTCACGGTCCGCACGCTCAACGACCCGATCGACGCCGACGCGATGAACCGGGTGTACGTGCGCTGCGGCATGGTCCCGGCCGGGGTGGACGTGATCTGGGAGAACCATCAGCACGTGCCCGCGGTGAAATACCTGCTCGCGGTGCGCGACGAGGACGGCGCCGTGGTCGGCACCGTCACCGGCGTCGACCACGAGTTGCTGTTCAACGACCCCGAGCACGGGTCGAGCCTGTGGACGCTGGCCGTCGACCCGGCCGCCGGGCTGCCCGGGGTGGGCGGCGCCCTGACCCGGGCGCTGGCCGAGCACTTCCGCAGCGCCGGCCGCGCCTACATGGATCTGTCGGTGGCGCACGACAATGCCGCCGCCATCAGCCTGTACGAGAAGCTGGGCTTCCGCCGCGTGCCGGTGCTGGCCATCAAGCGCAAGAACGCGATCAACGAGCCGCTGTTCAGCCCGCCGCCGGAGACGGTCGACGACCTCAATCCCTACGCCCGGATCATCGCCGACGAGGCGCTGCGCCGCGGGATCTGGGTCGAGGTGCTCGACGCCGAGACCGGCGAGATGCGGCTGACGCACGGCGGCCGCAGCGTCATCACCCGGGAATCGCTGTCCGAGTACACCTCGGCGGTGGCCATGTGCCGGTGCGACGACAAGCGGTTGACCCGCCGCCTGGTCTCCGAAGCGGGCATCACCGTGCCGCGCGCCCGGCTGGCCACCTTCGACGAGGGCGACTTCGCGTTCCTCAAGGAGGTCGGCGAGGTCGTCGTCAAACCCACCCGCGGCGAGCAGGGCAAAGGCATCACGGTCGGGGTCACCGCCGAGAACGGGCCCGACGACCTGTCCGCCGCCCTGGCCCGGGCCCGGGCGCAATACCCGGACGTGCTGATCGAGCAGCGGGTGCCCGGCGACGACCTTCGGCTGGTGGTGATCGACGGCCGCGTCGTCGCCGCCGCGCTGCGCCTGCCGCCGGAGGTCATCGGCACCGGCGAGCACAGCGTGCGGGACCTGATCGCCGCCGAGAGCCGGCGCCGCTCGGCGGCCACCGGCGGCGAATCGCGCATCCCGCTCGACGAACTCACCGAGGCCACCGTCGCCGAAGCCGGCTGGAAGCTCGACGACGTGCTGCCCCAGGGCACCCGGCTGCGCGTGCGCCGCACCGCCAACCTGCATCAGGGCGGCACCATCCACGACGTCACCGCGCAGGTCAACAGCGAACTGTGCCGGGTCGCGGTGACCGCGGCCGAAGCGATCGGCATCCCGGTGACCGGCATCGACCTGCTGGTGCCGGACGTGACCGGCGCCGACTACGCCTTCATCGAAGCCAACGAGCGGCCCGGGCTGGCCAACCACGAACCGCAGCCCACCGCCGCGGCCTTCATCGACTTCCTGTTCCCCGGTCACCCCGGCCAGCCGCAGGCCTGGACTCCCGAGGAATCCCGCTTTGCCCGGGGCTGACGCATGAGCGCCGGCGCGCAGACCAACACCATCACCACACACGTGCCGGCGCGGCTGGACCGGCTGCCGTGGTCGCGGTTCCACTGGCGGGTGGTGATCGGCCTGGGCGGGGTGTGGGTGCTCGACGGGCTCGAGGTCACCATGGTGGGCAACGTCTCGGCGCGGCTCATGGAGCCGGGCAGCGGCATCGCGCTCAACCCGGCACAGATCGGCATGGCGGCCGCGATCTACATCGCCGGAGCGTGTTCCGGTGCGCTGTTCTTCGGTCACCTGACCGACCGGTTCGGGCGGCGGAACCTGTTCATCCTCACCCTGGCCCTCTACCTGATCGCCACCGTGGCGACCGCGTTCGCGTTCGCCCCCTGGTATTTCTTCCTGACCCGGTTCTTCACCGGCGCCGGCATCGGCGGTGAATACGCCGCCATCAACTCGGCCATCGACGAGCTGATCCCGGCGCGGGTGCGCGGCCGCGTCGACCTGGTGATCAACGGAACCTATTGGCTGGGTTCGGCGGCCGGCGCCGGCGGCGCCCTGATCCTGCTGGACACCTCGAACTTCGCGGCCGACCTCGGCTGGCGGCTGGCCTTCGGCATCGGCGCCATCCTCGGCATCTTCGTGCTGCTGGTCCGACGCAACGTCCCGGAAAGCCCGCGCTGGCTGTTCATCCACGGCCGCGAGGAGGAAGCCGAGCACATCGTCGGCGAGATCGAGGAGGCGGTCCAGCAGCAGACCGGCCGACCCCTGCCCGAGCCGCAGGGCAAGGCGCTGCGCATCCGTCAGCGCACCGCGATCTCGTTCCGGGAGATCGCCGCGGTGGCCTTCAAGCTCTACCCGCGGCGCGCGGTGCTCGGCCTGGCGTTGTTCATCGGGCAGGCGTTCCTCTACAACGGCGTCACGTTCAACCTCGGCACCCTGCTCAGCCAGTTCTACGCGGTGCCCTCCGGCATGGTGCCGGTGTTCTTCGTGCTGTGGGCGTTGAGCAACTTCGCCGGGCCGCTGCTGCTGGGGCACCTGTTCGACACGGTGGGCCGCAAACAGATGATCACGCTGACCTACATCGGTTCCGCCGTCGTCGTGGTGGCGCTGGCGCTGGTGTTCCTCACCCAGGCCGGCGGGGTGTGGGCCTTCATCGGCGTGCTGATCGTGGCGTTCTTCCTGGCCTCGGCGGGCGCCAGCGCGGCCTACCTGACGGTCAGCGAGATCTTCCCGATGGAGACCCGGGCGCTGGCTATCGCGTTCTTCTACGCGATGGGCACGGCGATCGGCGGTATCACCGGCCCGCTGCTGTTCGGTCAGCTGATCGACTCGGGCCAGCGCGACCATGTGGTGTGGTCGTTTTTGATCGGGGCGGTGGTGATGGCGGCGGCCGGGCTGGTCGAGCTGTGGCTCGGCATCGCCGCCGAGCAACGCCCGCTGGAGGACCTGGCCCTGCCGTTGACGGTGGACGACGCCGAAGACACTGAGCCCCAGGGGGATTCGGCGCCCGTCGACTGATCAGCCGGTGAGTTTGATCAGCCAGCTGGGGTCCTGATAGTTCACCGCCCTGGTGCCGTCCCAGACGAACGGGGTGGAGTTGGCGTTGACCCCGGACAGCGTCGAGTAGCCGTTGGCCGCTTTGGTCTTGGCGGTGCCGAGCTCGTCGCCGGACTTGATGCAGGCGATCGCGTCGGCCCCCGCGCCGACCGTCTTGGCCAGTTGGGCGAGTTCGCCGTCGGTGCGGTCCTCGACGCCGTTGCCGGCCAGGTCCTTGTCGTCGATCAGCCGCATGTCGACGTAGAGCTGGCCGTCGATCTCCCCGAAGTCGTGGATCGGCACCACATGCGGTTCGTGCAGCCGCCCGGCGGTGCGCGCCTCACGCTGCATCCGCGACCGGAAGACCGGGTCGTTGGACAGGGCCGGCGACATCAGCTTCAGCGCCACGATGCGTTCGCGGACGGTGTCCTCGGCCTCGTAGACGTCGCCCATGCCGCCGCGACCGACCAACCGCCGCAGGCGATACGGCCCGAATTGCGAGCCCTCCCGCGAATCCGCGCTCGTGTCATGCATCGGCGACTCCTCGTCCGCCAGCCGTGCGCCGCAAACCGGCTGCCGGCGCCCGGGCAGTGGCGTGCAGGCATAAGGCTAAGGTCTCGGCGACCGCGGGGCACGGCGAATAGCGAAAGCCAGCTAATTCGGTGGGGCGCTCAACGCGGGTCGTCGTCGCCGATGGCGCGGTCGGTGAGCCCTTCCCGGGAAAGCGCCCGCACGAATCCGTAGGCCTGCATCCCGGACGGGCCGGGATTGTCCAGAATCCACTCGTTGATCTTGTCCAGCGCGTTGGCCAGGTCGTCGCGCTTGACCCGGATCAGGTAGGTCTTGCGGTCGTCACCGGGATCCTCGGTGGCCTCGGCGACGGCGACGGGATTCTTGAACGCATACGCGATGCCGTGCACGGCGTCGTGGTTGAGCGCCCATTGGATTTCGCTGGGGCGCAGCCGGTTCACCGCCAGGTTGCGGTAATCGCGGTCGTGGTCTGAACTGCTCACCTGGCCGGCGATCCTTTTCTGTGGGCACGGGTTGCGTGGGCGCTGGGCAGCGGTCAACTGAATCAACTGAAAGGTGATGTCGCGGGAGGCGATTCGATCACGTTTCGAGCCGGGCATTTTCATCATAGGAACAGGCGTGGCCGGCTGCATGCCGAGCGCGGCGGCTCAGCGGCGGTACCGCAGGAACAGATAGTCGTCGCAGACCAGTGCGTGCGCCAGATGCAGGCCGACCGGGGCGGTCAGCCGCGCCGGGTGCACCCGGTAGCCCAACGGCTGGCTGGCGGCCAGCTTGGGGGCCAGCGTCACACACAATTCGATGAGCGCGTCGGCCTCCACCAGCTCGTCGAGCAGGGTGGGGCCACCCTCGCACAGGATGCGATGCATGCCGGCCTCGCGCAGCATCGCGACGGCGCGGGCCACATCCACCGTCTCCTCGCCGGCCACCAGCACGTGCTGTGCGTCGAGGTCGGGCCGGGCCGCGGTGCGTGCGCAGGTCACCAGGATGGGCGGCTGCTCGGGGTCGCTGAACAGCCGGGCGGGCAGCTCGCCGCTGCGGCTCACCACGGCGATCGGGGGCGGCGCGGCGCGCCCTTCGTGCAGCCGGCGGGCCCGCGCCGCGTCGGTCAGCCGCACCGGGCCGTAGTTCTCGGCCCGGGCGGTGCCGGCGCCCACCAGCACGACGTCGGCCAGCCCGCGCAGGATGCGCAGCAGCCGTTGATCGGTGCCGCAGGACAGCGGGCCGGCGCGGCCGCCGAACGCGGCGGCGCCGTCGGCGCTGAAGATCATGTTGGCGCGCACCCCATCCGGGGGATCGGCATAGAAGGGCGCGAGCTCGATGATGCCGGGCACGGCGCTGATCCGGGGCGGCGAGTTCACCCTTACGCCTCGTGTCCCGGTTCCAGGTGGCGCACGTCGCCGAAGGACACCCAGCTTTCCAGCTGCCGCGGCGGGCTCCCGTCGACGGGGGCGAGCAGGTGCCCGACGTGATCGCCCAGCGAGAAACGATCCAGGATCTCGCCGGCGAACCATGCGGCGGCGTCGTCGAGGATGGGCAGGCGGTGCGGGCCGGGATGCCAGGAACAGCGGTCGAACTTGTCGACCTTGTCGCTGGTCTGGCTGCCGAACAGCTCCGCCACGTCCAGGTGGTCGTGGTCGAACACGTGCACGGCCAGGTGGGTGGCGTCGCGCGCGGTGCGGAAGGTGTGGTTGCGCCGCGACAGGCCGACCAGGAACCGGGGCGGGTGGATGCTGGCCTGGCTGGCGAACCCCACCAGGCAGCCGGCCGGGGTGCCGTCGGACTGGGTGGTGACGACGAACATGGGGTAGTTCAGCAGCGCCACCAGCTTTTCGAACGGGTCGGTTCGGGGATCGGCCATTTGCTCAGTCTTCCCCGTCGGCCCATCGCGGAACCATCCGCAGCGCCCGGCGGTCGCACCGCGCCGCGGCCGGCCCGTGTGACGTATCGTTTGACAGCATGGCGACAGCCAGCCGAGCCGCCGTTGCGCCGCTGCCATCCGCCGCACTGGGCGGCGTCGCCCGGCAATTTCGTGCTGCGCCAAGCGAATCGAGCCACGTGTTGCCGCCGGCTGGCGGCGGCCCCGGGCGGTGATGGTGGCGGTCACCCGGCGCGACTTCTGCAAATGGGGTGGCATCGCGGCGCTGGCCGCATGCGCCGGGCCGCCGCACGGTAAGGCCGATTACACGCTGCGGATCGCCACGGGGACAGTCGAATTGGCGCCCGGGCGGGTGGTGTCCACCCTCACCTACAACGGCCAGTTTCCCGGCCCGCTGCTGCGCTTCATGCAGGGCCGGCGCACCTGGGTGGACGTGTACAACGACACCGACGCCCCCGAGCAACTGCATTGGCACGGCCAGCACATCGGTGCCGACGTGGACGGCGCCGCCGAGGAGGGCACGCCGTACGTGCCCGCGCACGGCATGCGCAGGATTTCGTTCGTTCCCGGCCCGGCCGGCTTCCGCTTCTATCACACCCATGTGGTGCCGCGCGCCGATCTGTCCCGCGGCCAGTACAGCGGATTGGTCGGGCCGGTGCACATCGCGTCCAAGGACGATGACGCCGGCGCCTTCGACCAGGAAATCTTCTTGACGCTCAAGGAATTCGAGCCGTCGTTGAGCCGAGGCGGCGACATGGCCGTCGACTTCCTCGCCGGCGCGCAGGAGCCGGATCTGAGGGAGCGGGGCGAGTCGTCGATGGCGGCCTCGCGCGGCCGCGGCGAGCAACCCGGCTACGAGGTCGGCTACCGGGCCTTCGCGATCAATGGACGCATGCTGGGCCACGGCGATCCCATCCGGGTGCGCACCGACCAGCTGGTGCTGCTGCACGTCCTCAACGCCAGCGCCACCGAAACCCGCAGTTTGGCCCTGCCCGGTCACGCCTTCACCGTCGTCGCGCTGGACGGCAACCCGGTGCCCAACCGGGCGCCGGTGCCGGTGCTGTGGCTCGGCGCGGGGGAACGCGTCTCGGCGCTGGTCAGCATGACCAACCCGGGCGTGTGGGTGCTGGGCGACCTGTCCGACGACGACCGCGAGCACGGGCTGGGCGTGGTCGTCGAATACGCCGGCCGCGCCGGGGAACCGCAATGGGTGCCCCCGCCGCCGTTCACCTGGGATTACCGGCTGTTCGCCGGCCCGCACCCGGCGCCGGTCGCGCCGCCCGATCACACCATCGACCTGCTGATCGAAAAGCGCAACGCCGCCGACAACGGTTTCAACGTCTGGACGGTCAACGGCACACCGTTCGCGATGGACAGCAACCAACCCGTGCTGGACGTCGAACGCGGCAGGCGTTACCGGCTGCGGTTGCGCAACGCCAGCGACGACCTGCACCCGATGCACCTGCATCGGCACACCTTCGAAATCACCCGGTTCGCCGGGACGCCCACCGCGGGCGTGCGCAAGGACGTCGCGATGCTCGGCGGCTACCAGAGCATGGAGATCGACTTCGTGGCCGACCAACCGGGCCTGTCGCTGCTGCACTGCCATCAACAGATCCACATGGATTACGGGCTGATGCTGCTGCTCAACGGCGTCTGATCGGCGAAACTCTTTGTGTACCAACGTCATAGCGTTGGGGGAGTGGCCGTTTCCCGCCCCAGCGGGTCGTTGCGGCGCACCCCGCCGTACATGCCCCACCGCACGATCAGGGGCATCACCACGCGTTGCACCGACCAGGACGGGAAGCGCACGGTATGACCGCTGGGCAAGAAGACTTCCAGCCCGTCGGGCTGGATCCCCACCAGCGAACCCCAGCGCCGCCTCGGCGCCCGGAAGCCGCGCAGCGGCCGGCCGGTGAACTCGGCGACGACGTTGCGCGCCACCAGCGCGTCGCCGCGGTTGCGCGCCGAGCTGCGCAGCGGATCGGTGGCCGCGACGTCGCCGACCGCGAACACGCCGGGGTGCCCGGGCACCCGCAACTGCGGGGTGACCCGGACGAAGCCGCGCTTGTCGAGCAGCTCGGCGGGCAGCCACCCGGTATTGGGCCGCACCCTCCCGATCGCCCACAGCACGGCGTCGGCCGCGGCCGGCGGTTGCCCGGTGCTCCACTGCACGGGCCGGCTGGTGAGCTCGTCGCCGGCGAAGCCGTCGGGTAGCACGGCGCGATGCCCCGGGTGGACGCCGACCCCCAGCCGGGTCAGCCGGGCATGCAGCCGCCGCCAGGCGCGGGGATGATGCCCGCGCAGGGCGGTCTCGCCCGGGAAGTACAGGTCGATCCGCTTGTCCGGCCAGGTCCTCGCCATGTTCAGGGCGCTGCTGACCGCGGCCGCGCCGCCGCCCACCACGATCACCGACCCGGCGGCGGCCAGCCGCTCGTGCGCGTCGCGCAGGTCCGCGCCGATCTCGGCGGCCGACTGCAGGGTGGGGCGTCGCCAGAAGCCGTTGCTGACCCCGGTGCAGATGACCAGCGCGTCGTACGGCTCGGCGACGGGTGCGCCGTCGTCGCCGCGCCCGAATACGGTGCGGGCGGCCAGGTCCACCCTGGTGAGCGTCGCCTGCACCGTGCGGACGCCGTCCAGGCGCCGGAACCGGTCGAACGGAATCCAGTAATCGCGGGCCCAGTCGTGCGGGCGGGACAGCCGGACCCCGAGTTCCTGGCCGCTCACCAGGGCGGGTTTGGCGGAGATCCCGACGACGTCGGCGTGCCGGGACAACCGGATCGCCGCCAAGACGCCGACGTCCCCGAGGCCGGCGACGACGACACGCTTGCGGTTCATGCGGTTATCCTGCCCTGCGTAGCTGGCCGCCGTTGACCGATCCGAGGAGGGAGGAGGCCACGCCAGTTGATCGTTTCGCGCCGATCCGTTCGTCCGCCGGCCGCGGCGCCGGCACCTCCCCGGGTGGGCGCCCTGCTGCGCGCCGCGGTGCGCGCCTCGGCTCCCCGTCCCGCCGCGGCGCGGCGCGCCGCCAAGGACTTCGAGAAGGATCTCCTTCCCGCGGTCCGCGCCGAGATCCGCTGGGCGTTCACCCCGCCGCGCACCTGGCTGATGGGTGTGGTGGCCAACGTGATCGCCGCCGCCGCCTGGCTGCTGGTGCAGCCGCTGACTCTGGGCCGCCATCACGACTGGGTGATCCTGGTGGGCACCTACTTCTCGTCGTGGGTGCTCGCCGATGTCACCACCACCAACTTCCTGGGCGCCGATCACTACCGCATCCTGCGCGGGTTGGCCGACGGGGTGCCGTTCGGGCGCATCCTGCTGGTCAAGAACCTGGCCCTGCTCACGATCGTCGGGCTGCCCACCCTGGCGGCCGCGATGGCGTTGACGCTGTGGCTGGAAACGCCTGCGCGGCTTGCCATTACGGTGCCCACCGTCGCGGTTCCGATCGTGTCGTGGCTGGGCGTCGGCAACCTGATCTCGGTGCTGCACCCGGTCAGCGTCGAGCCGCTGATCCGGCGGTGGCGCCAGCGCGCCGATCTGCGCCGCACCCGCAGCTGGCTGCTGGCCCTGGCGCTGCCGTATGCGCTGTATTACGTGGCCGACCCGATGAACGGTGTGGAGCACCGGGTGTTGTGGCAACAGCTGCCCGCGCTGATCTGGCCGGTGTTCGGGCGCGACACCAAGAGCGTGGTCCATTTGGCCATCGCCGTCAGCGTCTGGATCGCCGGCAGCCTCGCGGCCGTGTCCTGGGTGCGCCGGCGCGGACTGCAGATCCGCTGACCTACGCCAGCTGGGGCTTGATCTCTTCGATGACCCACTGCGCGTAATCAAGGTATTCGTCCACGCCGCCGACGGCGGGCACGGGCACCGCGGTCACCGTCACGCCCTGCTCGGCCAGCCAGCCCAGCCGGTCGACGATCTGGCCCGCGCTCATGCCCGGCCGGTCCCTCACGTCGCGGCGGGCGACGTGTCCTTCGCCGACCCGGTTGGTGCCCAGCCCGTGCATCACCTCGAAACGCCGCCCGTCGTAACAGGGTTGGGACTTGATGTAGTCGAGTTTTTCCGCGATCTGCTCGGGTGGTGTCAGAAACGGCCACCACCCGGAGCCGAACCTGGCCGCCCGGCGCAGCGCGGCGTCGGCGTCACCGCCGATCCAGACCGGAAGGTGGGGTTTTTGAACGGGTTTCGGTTCGAAGGCGATGTCGGCGAACGACACATAGCGGCCGTCGAAGCGGGGTGTGTCGCTGGTCCACAGCTCGACGATAGCGGCCAGATATTCGTCGGCGATGCGGCCGCGTTCCCCGAACGGCACGTCGAGCAGCTCGAATTCGCGGGCCAGCCATCCCACGCCGAAGGTGACCATCATCCGGCCGCCGCTCATCCAGTCCGCGGTGGCCAGCGCTTTGGCCAGCACGATGGGATGCTGCAGCGGCAGGATGGTGACGCAGGAGTTGATGGCCACCCGCTCGGTGGCCCCGGCGATGAACGCCTGCGCGGTGGTCGAGTGCAGATAATGCGACCCGGACAGCTCGACCTGGTCGACGGGGATGACGAGGTGTTCGGGCACCGCGATCATGTCGTAGCCCCACCGGTCGGCGCATTGCATCATGCGCCGCTGTTCGGGCCCGGTGACGGCCGCTTCCCAGGGCTGCGCAATCGCCTTGAGGCGCATCAGGTGCGGAACGGGAAAGGCGAATTTCACGGGCGTCCCAGCCAGCGGTCCATGACCCCCAATCTAGGGGCGGTGTTGTTAACCTGGCGACATGGCCTCCGAAACGGACCCTGCCAGCCAGAAGCCGGCGCTGGCCGCCACCAGCTGGGCGCTGCTGGGCATGATGTCCTACGAGGAGGAGGTCTCGGGCTACGACCTCAAGAAGTGGATCGACTGGAGTGTCGACCTGTACTACTGGAGCCCGTCCTACAGCCAGATCTACACCGAGCTGAAGAAGCTGGAGGCGCTCGGGCTGGTGACATCGCGCGTCGAACGCGACGAGGGCACCCGCAGCCGCCGGCTCTACAAGATCACCCCGGCCGGCATGGACGCTGTCACGCAGTGGACCAACCATGCACCCGTCGACCCGCCGGTGCTCAAACACAGTGTGCTGCTTCGGGTTACGTTCGGGCACCTGAGTAATCCCGGTCGGCTCAAGGAATTGCTGCAGGAGCACGTGGCCTACGCCGAGGCCCGGCATCGCAAGGCCATGGAGGACGCCGAGGGAGCCGAGGCGGAGCCCGCCTGGGCGTATTCAGTGCTCGCATTGCGCTGGGCGGCAAAGTATTACGCTGCCGAGCGCGAGTTCGCGCTGGAGATGATCAAGGAGATCGACGAGGCCGACGCCATCCTGCAGCGCGCCGCAAAGGGTGGGTACGGTAAGCCCCGGCCCACGCCGGGTTACTGGCGTGAGGTCGAGAAGCAGGTCCAGGCGAAGCGCGAGGCGGAGTAGTACTCGGCATTGACGACCGGTTTCGCCCCGCGTGGGGCGGCCCGGAATCAGTGCCCGGCCGGCATCCCGGTGGCGTTCCGGATAACTAAAACGCATAGCGAAATCCCTTGTGTCACTTTGGTTTCTGTGGTCACATTGCGGCGATTCTTGTCGGTGGGCTCGCCTAGTTTGCGGTTATGAGTAGTGATCGGGAGGCGGTGTCGGCGGCGTTCGACGCCATCGATGCTGCCTTGGACGATCTGCTCGACTGCGACTACGCCGCGTTGGCCACCCGTGAGAAGTTGGCGTTGCTCAACCGCTGCGAACGGCTGCGCCGGCGGCTGCCGGCGGTCGAGCATCCGCTGATCAACGCGCTGGCCCGCGACGCCAGCCCGGCGGAGTTGGGTGGCCGGCTTTCGCATGCGATCGCCGAGGCGACGCTGATCAGCCGCGCGCGACGCCAGCCCGGCGGAGTTGGGTGGCCGGCTTTCGCATGCGATCGCCGAGGCGACGCTGATCAGCCGCGCCGAGGCCGCCCGGCGGGTGCACACCGCCGCCGACCTGGGCCCCCGCGTCGGGCTGACCGGGGAACCGTTGCCGCCGCTGCTGGCGGCCACCGCCGCCGCGCAACGGGCCGGGTCGCTGGGTCCCGAGCAGGTGGCCGTCATTCGTAAGTTCTGCCACCAGCTGCCCGGCTGGGTCGATCAGGCGACCCGGGAGCGCGCCGAAACCGACCTGGCCAGGGAAGGCACCCGGTATCGGCCCGAACACCTCGCAGCACTGGCGGGCACGCTGGCCGATTGCCTCAACCCCGACGGCCTCTACCGCGACGAAGACCGCGCCCGCCGCCGCAGCCTCACCCTCGGCAACCAACACGCCGACGGCATGTCCGAACTCCGCGGCTGGCTGTCCCCCGAGCTGCGCGCCACCCTGGAAGCCGTGCTGGCCAAACTCGCCGCACCCGGCATGTGCAACCCACTCGATGAAAACCCCTGCGTGGACGGCAGTCCCACCGAGCAGGCCATCGAGGGGGACACCCGCTCGGCGGCCCAGCGCAACCACGATGGGCTGCTGGCCGGGCTGCGCGCCCTGCTGGCCTCAGGAAACCTCGGCCAGCACAACGGGCTCCCGGCCTCCATCATCGTCACCACCACCCTGGCCGACCTCGAAGCCGCCGCCGGACGAGGCCTCACCGGCGGGGGCACCCTGCTGCCCATGAGCGATGTGATCCGGCTATCCCGGCACGCCCGCCACTACCTGGCCATCTTCGACCAGGGCAAAGTCCTGGCCCTGTATCACACCAAACGCCTGGCCTCACCCGCACAGCGCATCGTGTTATACGCCAAAGACCGCGGCTGCACCGCCCCCGGCTGCACCGTGCCCGGCTACTACAGCGAAGTGCATCACTGCACCGACTACGCCACCTGCCACACCACCAACATCAACGATCTGACCTTCGCCTGCGGACCCCACCACCGCCTGCTGCAACCCGGCGCCTGGACCACCCACAAAAACGCACGCGGGGAAACCGAATGGATCCCACCACCCCACCTAGACCGAAACCAACCCCGCACCAACACCTTCCACCACCCCGAAAAACTCCTACGCGGGGAGAACGGGGATGAAGACGAGGACGAGGACAGCGACGACGCCGGTTAGTCGGGCTGCGAGGCGCTCGGGCGCGCCGCCTCCTGAGCGGCGCTCGGGCGCGCCGCCTCCTGGGCGGCGATGTAGCCGTACACCAGCCCCTGCGCGATCGTCGCCCCGGCGCCCGGATACGTCGTGCCGAACGCATTGGCGGCGGTGTTGCCGATGGCGTACAGCCCGGCGATCGGCCCGCCGTCCTCGCGCAGCACCCGCGCGCGCTCGTCGGTCTTCAGCCCGCCGCAGGTGCCCAGATCCGACAGCACCATCCGCACCGCGTAGAACGGTCCGTCGACCAACGGCCGCAGGTTGGGGTTCGGCTTGATTGTCGGGTCGCCGTAGTAGCGGTCGTAGGCGCTGCGGCCGCGGCCGAAGTCGGGATCCTCTCCGGCGGCGGCGTTTTGGTTGAACCGGGTCATCGTCTCGACGAACTCCGGCACCGGCACGCCGATGCCCGCGCCCAGCTCGGCGAGGTTGTCGGCCCGCACGGCGATGCCGGCGTCATACCACGCCTGCGGGATCCGCATCCGCGGAAACAGCTCGGCCCCAAAGACATAACTGTTGCGGTACTGCTGATCGAAGACGATCCACATCGACTCGACCGGGCTGCCGGACCGCTCCAACTCGAGCAGCCGCTGCCCGAACGACATGTAATCGGTTGCCTCGTTGACGAACCGGCGCCCGTGCTGGTCCACGATCAGGCAGCCCGGCAGCGAGCGTTCCGCGAGCATCACCGCGGGCGCCTTGCCGGGCAGCGGCGCCACCGCGGGGAACCACCACGCCTGATCCATCAGGTCGATCGCGGCGCCGATCTCCTGGCCGGCGCGGATCCCGTCGCCGGTGTTGGCGGCGGCGCCCAGACTCAGGTCGGCGCCCAACGATTCCGACTGAAACTTCCACCGCATCTCCATCCGATGGTCGAAGCCGCCGGTGGCCAGCACGACGCCGCGGCGCGCGCTGATCGTCACCTCGCGCCCGCCGTGCTCGACGACGGCCCCGCTCACCCGCTCACCCCGGCGCGTCAGGCGCGTCAGGGTGGTGCCGGTCCAGATCGGGATGCCGGCGCGCAGCACTCCGGTGAACAGCCCGGCCATCAAACCCTGACCGCCGGCCGCGTAGCGCCGGCCCAGCATGCGTCCGCCCACGCCCTGCGCCAGGCGCTTGGCGTAGACGGGAATTCCCTTGCGCGGCAACCGGGCCACCAGGTTCATCCACCGGTAATCGGCGCCCGTCGTCGGCATCGGAACCGTCACCTCCATCAGGCCGGGCTCCAACCGGGTGCGGTACTCGCCGAGCAGCGAGGTGTCGAAGGGGCGGCATTCACAGGTGCGCCCGGCCGCGCTGCCGCCCGGCTCCTCCGGGTGATAGTCGGAGTAATCGCGGGCCCAGAACAGCCGCAGCGGCGTGGTCCGGCGCAGCATCTCCACCGTCGCGGACACCTGCGCGACGAACGCCGCCGACCGCTGCGGCGGCGCCGAACCCGCGACCACCGAATCCAGGTAGGTGCCGGCGCGTTCCGCGGTGTCGCCGGCGTTCGCCTCGTCCAGCACCGGGCTGGCCGGCAGCCACAGCGCGCCGCCGGAGCGGGCGGTGGAGCCGCCCACGTACGACGATTTCTCCACGATCAGCACCGACAACCCCAGTTCGTGGGCGGCCAGCGCCGCGGCCATGCCGGTGCCGGAGCCGACGACGAGCAGGTCGACGGCGGTGTCGGCCACGGGAAGTCCGGCAGGAATCGTCGCGTTGTGCGTCGTCACAGCGAAAACGGTATGTCGCGGCACCGTGATACCGGAATAGCCGTCCTGATGAGTGGAACAGACACCCCCACGGGCGGGTCCGGCTGCGTTGAATCGTGCGCATGCATGACACCGACGAAGTCCGGCTCATCGAGGCCCGGGCCGTCCCGACCCGGTTTGCCCGCGGCTGGCATTGCCTGGGCCTGATCCGGGATTTCGGTGACGGCAAGCCGCACCCGATCAACGCCTTCGGGCAGAAGCTGGTCGTCTTCCGCGGCGGCGACGGCGCCATCAACGTGCTCGACGGCTATTGCCGGCACATGGGCGGCGACCTGTCGAGGGGTGAGGTGAAGGGCAACGAGATCGCCTGCCCCTTCCACGATTGGCGCTGGGGTGGTGACGGCCGGTGCAAGCAGGTGCCCTACAGCCGGCGCGCGCCCCGGCTGGCTCGCACCCGGGCCTGGACCACCCTGCAGCAGGACGGCATGTTGTTCGTGTGGAACGACCCGGAGGGCAATCCGCCGCCGCCGGAGGTGACGATCCCGCGCATCGAGGGTGCCGGCAGCGACGAATGGACCGACTGGCATTGGTATAGCACTGTCGTGCAAAGCAATTGCCGCGAGATCATCGACAACGTCGTGGACATGGCGCACTTCTTCTACATCCACGGGTCGCTTCCCAAGCAGTTCAAGAACATCTTCGAAGGCCACGTGGCCACCCAATACATGAACAGCGCCGGGCGCCCCGATATCGGCGGTGAGGGCGCGAGGATGCTCGGCACCACTTCGGTGGCCTCCTATTGGGGACCGTCGTTCATGATCGACGACCTGACCTATCACTACGAGGACGCCGACCACCAAACGGTGCTGATCAATTGTCACTACCCGATCGACGCGAATTCTTTTGTGCTGCAATACGGCATCATCGTCAAGAAATCGGATGCGCTGCCCGACGACCTGGCCATGCAGACCGCGATCGCGCTCGGCGACTTCGTCAAGCTCGGCTTCGAGCAGGATGTCGAGATCTGGCGGCACAAGGCGCGCATCGACAACCCGCTGCTGGTCGAGGAAGACGGGCCGGTGTATCAGCTGCGCCGCTGGTATCAGCAGTTCTACGTCGACGTCGCCGACGTGCAACCCGACATGGTCGACCGCTTCGAATTCGAGCTGGACACCACCCGACCCTACGCCGCATGGATGAAAGAGGTCGAGGCCAACTTGGCGGCCAGGGCCTGACGATGCTGAAAATGCCTGTGCGCGAGGATGTTCGGCTCGTCGACATGCCCATGGCGCCGGTGATGTGCCAAGACTGCGGAGCGCGGGTCATGGCCCGCAAAAGCAGCTGGAACCAAACCAGCGTGCAATGGGATGCCGACGCTTCGACTCGCTGCATCGAGCGCCGCGACGCCGAACGCCTGGCCGGCCATCACCGGGCGCCGTTCCTGGGATGTACCGCGCTGCGGGAGTCGATCCAGGCCGCCGTCGCCAGAGGAGAATTGGCGATCGTCGACCCCCTCGGCTGACGTAGTCTGGCCGCATGAGTGGTGTGAGGCGGGTGGCCGTGGTGACCGGTGCGAGCCGCGGCGCCGGACGCGGCATCTCGGCCGCGCTGGCAGATCGCGGCTGGCGGGTGTACGCGACGAGCCGCACCATCGGCGACGCCCCGTCCGGTGTGGTGCCCGTCCGCGTCGATCACCGCGACGACGCGGCCGTGTCGGACCTGTTCGACCGTGTGCGGCGGGAGAGCGGGCGGCTGGACCTTCTGGTCAACAACGCCGCGACGATCTCCGACAATTTGGTCAGCCCAAAGCCCTTCTGGGAGAAGCCACTCGACCTGGCCGATGTGCTCGATGTGGGATTGCGGTCGTCTTATGTGGCGTCCTGGTACGCCGCGCCGCTGTTGGTTGCGGGCGGACGCGGGCTGATTGCGTTCACGTCGTCGCCGGGGTCGGTGTGCTACATGCACGGTCCCGCGTACGGCGCGCAGAAGGCCGGAGTCGACAAGATGGCCGCGGACATGGCGGTGGATTTCCGGGGCACCGGGGTTGCGACGGTGTCGATATGGATGGGCATCCTGCTGACCGAAAAGCTGCGCGCCGCTTTCGGTGCGGATCCGGCCGCGCTGGCCGCGACCGCCGAGCATGCCGAAACCCCGGAATTCACAGGCTATGTGATCGATGCGCTGTTCGACGACCCGGGTCTGGCGGAGCTCAGCGGGCAGACGCTGATCGGGGCGGAACTCGCGCAGCGCTACGGCATCACCGACGAGGGCGGCCGCCGCCCACCGTCCCATCGGGACATGCTCGGCTCTCCCCGGACGCCGAGCAGCGTCGTGGTGCGCTAGTGTCCTGAGTTATTAATTCGTGGGTTCTTGTTATTGTAGGTGATGCCGTCCCCGCATGCCGCGAAGATCGTGTTGACCGAGGATGAACGCGCCGAGTTAGAGGGTTGGGTGCGGCGCCGCAATAGTGCCGCGGGGT
>NZ_JACKSY010000007.1:0-43488 GCF_025821985.1 Mycobacterium timonense
TGGGCTTGACCCCGTTTAGTGGACACAGGGTCAGGCGGCTTTTGCCGTCTGAGTGAGTCGGTCTTCGAAGTCGACCGGGGCCATCATATCGAGGGCTGAATGGCGTCGGCGTCGGTTATAGACACGTTCGATCCAATCGCCCACTGCGAGCTTGGCGGCTGCCTTCGTCGGCCATATGTAGCGGTCGTAGAACTCGACTTTTAATGTGGCCCAGAAAGACTCAGCTGCAGCGTTATCCCAACACACTCCGGTGCGGCCTGAGGAGCGGACCAGGTTGTGCTCGCGGGCGAACCGCGCCAGCTGTGCCGAGGTGTATTGGCAGCCGCGGTCAGCGTGCAAGATCACCTGATCGCCGAGCTCGCCGCGCATCGTCACGGCCATCTGCACGGCAGCCTGGACCAGATCGGTGTGCAGGTACTCGTCGATGGCCCAGCCGATCACCCGCCGTGAGCAGCCATCGCGCACCGCGCACAAATAGAGCCAGCCCTCACCCGTGCGCAGGTAGGTGATGTCGCTCGTCCACACCCGGTTGAGCGCCCCGATGTCGAAATTGCGCTTCACCAGGTCGTTGGGTACCGGCGCATCCAGGTCGACGACCGTGGTGGCCGGCGCGAATCGACGCGGGCAGATCCCGGCCAGGCCCTGGCGACGCAGCGAGGCCGCCACCGTTTTGCGTGACACCCGCTCACCGGCGGCGCGCAGGTCGGCGCAGATGCGCGGGGCGCCGTACACGCCGTCAGAAGCCGTGTGGAACTCGGCGACCTTGGCGTCCAGCTCGCTGCGGCGCTGCTGGGCCGGGCTGGGCCCACGGTTGCGGGATTTGCGCCATTGGTAATACCCCGAGCGGGATACCTCCAGCAGTTCGCACATCCGCTTGATCGGGTAGGTGGCCTTCTCCGCCTCGATCACCCGGTAGGCTTCTACCGGTTGTGTTCGGAGACGAAGAAGGCCGCGGCTTTTTTCAAAAACTCCCGGTCCAACCGTAATTCAGCGTTTTCGCGGCGCAGCCGTTCCAACTCTGCGCGTTCATCAGCATCAAGCACCGCGCTAGTATCGCCAGCCGTGACCGCTTCACGTTGGAGGCGCACCCAACGTCCCAACAGTTGTTCACCAACACCGATCTCAGCGGCCACATGAGCCACCGGACGGCCAGTCTCAATCACCAGGCGAGCAGCCTGCTCCCGAAACTCCGGGGTGTACTTGCGACGCTTGCCCGACATACGGACATCCTTCCCGCGGGACCAACGGTCCCACCAGTCGGGTGTCCACCATCAGGGGTCAACCCCAGAGGCGAGCAGCCTGCTCCCGAAACTCCGGGGTGTACTTGCGACGCTTGCCCGACATACGGACATCCTTCCCGCGGGACCAACGGTCCCACCAGTCGGGTGTCCACCATCAGGGGTCAACCCCAGATCGTGACACTGGATTTTAGGTTGTGCGAATGAGTCGGTGAAACGAGTTGTCCGGGTGGTCCGTTTGCGCCGACCGTCTATTTCACGCGGCGACTTCCAGCCGTCGTCGATAACGGTTCACCCGACGCCGCAACATGTCATTGGACCCCAGTTCCCTGGTCGTGATGACGTCGACTGGGCATCCTAGGAGCGCGGCGAGGTCGTCGTCGAGTCCGACGTAATCGGCGAAGGATGCGTTGGGCGTCAGCTCGATCAAGATGTCGAGGTCGGAGTCGGGGCGGTCATTGCCTCGTGCCACGGAACCGAAGACCCAGGCGCGGGTGATGGGATAGCGGGCGAGGAGGCGTGCTACCTCGTCGCGGTAGCGCTCGAGCAGCTCACCGGGTCGCACCGTGTTGACTAGCTGTTGTTCGAGCCGAAACCCGGCCGCATCGAGCAGGCGCTCGAGCATTGCAACAGAGGGCTGTTGCCTATTGGATTCAATGTTCGCCACGGTTGACTGCGGCACGCCAGCGGCTCGTCCGAGTTCGCGCTGCGACATGTCCCGCCGCTGGCGGGCTTCGCGCAGGAGTGCAGCCGCGGTCCCGCTCGGCGATTGGTCGCTAGGCCCCGGCATGGTTTGATGATAGCGGATTCACTATCAGTGGCTCGGAGCATGCGTCTATCCGCGCTTAGCCCACTCTGAGACCGGTGTGCGCACGGATGATTCCCGCGTCAGTCGCGGCCCATAATTGGGCACTGCGCCGCGTTCCCAAACTCGCGCGATCACGTTGCCCAACCCCACCGAGCCCACCAAGAAATACCAGTCGAGAGGTTTTCGTCAGGTCCCGTTTGGGCCTACGGCGCGCCGGCTGGATTTTCAACCAGCAGTGATTATTCCTCGAAGATTCGTACCGTCGTTCGGGTCGGGAAGTCGTCGGTCCATTTGTCGGCGATCTTCGCCATCCTGGCTGCTACATCGCTTTGCACGCCGCGCTCGACAAGCAGCTTTTCGGCGATGCGTTCGGCGTCGCGACGCGAGGGGGATACATTGCGGCTCAACGTTCGGGTGTTGGGCTGACCGGCGCGGCCGATCTGTCCGAGTTCGACAATCCACATCTTGACAATTATGGTCGCCGGTTCGAGCGTCGCTAAACGCCGACACCCCCACCGACCCCGAAATCCATTGGCAAATAACAGTGATAAAGCGGTTCACAACTGACGACGGCGTCTCACCGTGTTTGGGCCGCGGCGAGACGGGGCCCAGGGGCCTTCGTCGCGGCACGCACGCGCGCGGCTTGGCCGGCAGCGTCGGCTGTGGTCTGCGGGCTTAGCCCCAGGGGCGCGCCATGCCGACCTGGATGATCTCCGGGGTTGTCGGGTAGAGGGGGTCGTAGAGCATCGCTTGCCCGGGCCGGCGCCGGGCGAATTTGATTCCAGAGCTGGGCCAGATTGTGCCTTCGCTGACTGGACCGGAGAACAGCAGTGTTGGGCTGTTGCGCTGGGCCAGCGCCTGGTACAGCTTGTTGGACTGGCGGGTGGACGGGAATCCTTGCGCTGGTCCTGTGGCGTAGACGTGCAACCCGAGGTCGTTGCGAGTCATCAGCTCCACGAGGGGATCCAGCGGCGCACCGCCCATCCCGAAACCTGTTCCGGTGAAGGCCTCCACACCGTCGATGAGGACGAACACTTCGGGCCCGCTGTACCAGCTGCGGTTCTTGATCGCCGTCGTCGACAATCCCTGCTCCTTGGCGGGTTTACGCGGCTCGATCACAGCTGTAACTTTCTCTAGCGCCGCGGCCAACGTGTTCTGGTCGGCGTAGTCCATCAAGTAGCCGTTGGCGGCCAGCTGTTCCTGCTCGGCCAGCAGATCGTATTTGGACTCGATGATGACGAACTGCGCCTCATCCGGATTGAACTGGTGCACAACTGAATTGATCAACGCCCGCAACAACGTTGTCTTACCCATGAGCGGGTCGCCAACGGCCAGCAGATGCGGTGAGGTGTGATCAGGCACGGTGACCACCCTGAGGTCTTCAACGCTGATCGCGATTGGCAAGTGTTTGTCCATCGCCGCGCGCCGGCCAGGTTCGGGCGGGTTGAGCTCTGCGAGCTTACGCGCGTACTCGTTATAGAGATCCCAGATGACCTGGTATTCGATGTGCGGGGGGGCGGGCTGGATCGGGATGGCCCGCTTGTCAGGCCGGGGCCAGCGGGCCTGCATTTCCTCCACGAACCGTGCTATGCCCGACGCGTAGTTGGCTCGATAGTCGTACACCGGCATGCCGCGCTCGTACTTGGTCGGCTCGATCGGTTCGAATTGGGGCACCAGGATGCGGGCCTCGAGCAGCCGGTCTATGTCTACGCAGCGGCCCGGCTCGTCGGAGGGCAGATCTCTCACCAAGGACTTGGCTGTGGCGGTCACGAACGACTCGTTGGGGTCTTGCACAGCCAAGTGGACCGACGTCCCGAAATAACTGTGCATCTTCGGTGGAATGTGTTGGTTGGCCAACGCGGTGACGATCAGGTGCAGCCCGTAGCGGGGGCCGTTTTCTAGCAACTCCAACAGCGATTCCTTGGCGTGTTCGTTGTCGTTCAGGTAACGCGTGAACCCGTCGATCACCAGGAACAGGTGACCGTAGGGGTCGCCCTCGGCCGGTGTGGTGGCCCGGTCGTTGAAGTACTCGTCGAGGTTGGTCACGCCACGCCGGCCGAATTCCCGTTCCCGGATCACCAGCAGCCGGAAGAACTCACCGATGAATCGGTTGATTTGGTCCTCGTCTGTCCTGCGGGCGTACCCGCCCACGTTGGGCAATTCGGCGATCTCCGAGAGCTTCGCACCGGTGTAGTCGACGAGATAGAACGAGCAGAACTGCGGCGGGTACGCCTGCAACGCACCGGCGACGATGGCTTGCACCGCGGTGGAGCGCCCGGATCCGGCCTGACCGAGGATCCGCACGTGAGCGCCGGCGTCCTGGGGGTAGATGAAGTACGGCAGCCGCGTGTGTTCGAACGGCGCGTCGGTGATTCCGATTTGTATTGCCAGCCTTGAGGATCGGCTCGGCTCGATGGTGACGTCGGCGTAACTGATCGGGGCCCGCAGCGTGGGCTGCCACAACTGCAGCGCTTTAACGTCGTCGAACTGCGCGATCCGGTCAACCAGTGCGTCTTTCATCTTCGGCAGTGAGTCCAGGTCGACTGCGGCACCGAGATCCTTGGCCGCACTCTCAACGGCTTCACCGTCGACGCTGAACGAGTTCTCCAAACTGAACTGGGCCAGCCGGCGCCCTGACACAGCGGCGGACGTGACCGCTTCAGCTCGCTTGCGGGTGTGGCGGCGCGGGGCGATGTAGCGCTGCTCGACGTTGAATCCCTGAAACCGGACCCGCTCGCGTTCATCGCCGTCGGGGCGGTTCTCTCGGTAGGCGATCGCCATCCCCTGCCCCATGGGGAGGTTTATGGCCTCGTCTACGCCGCCGATGACGAACCGGGAGTGGGCGGCGTCGCTGGCGCGCAGCGAGATACCGAATGTCAGGTGCGACTCCAAACCGCGCAACAACGCTTGGTCGATGTCCTGGGAGCACGGCCATACGTGAATTCCCCAGGCGCGCCCGACCGTGCCGATTTTGATGTAGGTCTCCAAGTCCTCCCGATGATTCGTCATGTACTCCTTGAATTCGTCCATGATGACGAACACTTCAGGCAGCGGCGGATGCTTTTCGGGGTTCTTGGCGCGCATTTGCCGGTATTCGACGATGTCCTTGGCGCCGCACTCATACATCAGGACCTCGCGCTTTTTGATCAGCCCAAGCAGGACTGCGGCGGTGCGGCCGACCAGATCAGCGGCATTCTCGAGGTTGCTGATGTTGGCGATGACATGCGGCAACTTCTCGTAGCCTCGGAAGGTTGCGCCGCCCTTGAAGTCCATCAAGATGAGGTTGACCTTGTCGGGCCCAAACCTCACACACAGCGACCCCACCAATCCCATCAGCAGAAAACTCTTGCCGGATCCGGTCTTACCCTGAATGGAGCCATGGGGGCCGGTGCCCCTCAGAGACGCCTCGGCGAAATCCATGGAGAAGATCTCCGGCGTGAGCTGCTGTCCGTCGTGAACGAATCCGACCGGGATCTCGAAATGCGAGTCGACACTGTTGGCCGCCCACAGCGGGCGCGGATCCCAGGTCTCAAGATCGGTGATGCCGTGAACATCGAAATAGGACTGCTTAGCCACTTCGGTCTTGACGGTTGTGTCCGATGCGGCCCAGTGCGGCGGGCGGTGTCGGCTCATCCTTTGCGCGATCGTGCGGGCCTGGGTGATCGTCAAGGCGTCGGCGTGCGCGATGCGCAGCTGCCGAGGGGTTGAGAATTCGCGGCGATCGGAGACGTGGAATCTGCCCTGCTTGGTGGTCAGGGTCTCGCTGGGCGCGTTGAGCACCACCAGCGTGGTGGCCGCACGGGTCCACCCGGGCGGCAACGACACGTCGTTGCCCGGGGTGTCAATGAACACCACCAGGTGCGGCCCTTCGCTGCTGCCTGGACCGAGTTCGGTGTCGGCGACGAACGCCGCCAGCGACGGCCAGGCGTAGCGCGCCGAGCCGGCGCGGTCGTCGCGGCGCGGATCCTGCGCGCTGGGAAGCCATTTCACCCAATCCCAGCGGCTGCGCACTGCAGGGTCGCAGATCACGCCGATGGCCAGATCGTTCGGCGAATGGTTGAAGGCCAGCGAGCAGATCATCGCCCTGCCTAACGCCAACACGGCGTCGGGGTCGCCGCGGAAGCTGTATGCGGGCTGCTCGGCGAAACTGATTCCCAGTGGGCAGTTGGTGACGAATTTCTGCGTGCGCAAGAACCGTCGAAATGCTCCTGTTGTGACTGGCTCGAGCTTTTCAGGGATTTCGGTTTCCGGCTCTTCAATCTTGGGCAAGACCTCGGTCAGCCCGACTCCGACGCGGGCAGTCAGCCAGGGCCGCAACGCTGCCGGGCTGTCTTCCTGCTTGGCGCCCGGTGGCAGTTTGGAATCGCTTGGGCGGATCGACCACATTCCTGGGCGGCCGCAGCGCGCCGACAGGGTCAACGGATGCGGATATGTGCCGGCGTGCAGGTCGTGGATGATTTGCCCGAGGCTGTGAGCGAGCTTGCGCTGTTCACGCAGCTTGAGCCAGTAGTTTTTGCGGTTCTCGTCGAGGTTGGTGAGCGGGCCTCCCCCGGGGCCGCCTACTCCGAGGTATGCCAGTGCGGCCATCATCATGCCCATCGGTGCCATCAGCATGACCGGCGACATGATCCGGGTACCGGACATGACGATCATCACGATGAACGCGAGCATCATGCCGCCGATGAGGAACGGCACGATCCGCATCAGCATCGGCCCCCGGGCCTGTTCGGGCAGCGGATCCGGCGGCGGCACGTCGACGCTTTCGGCGCTCATCTGTGGGATCTTCCGCGGCGCCGGCGTGAAGGTGATCGTTGCCATGTGTCTCATTTCCCCCTGTGTTGCAGTATGTTTCGTGCCCGAGCGGCGTGGCGGCGTGGCGCCGATCTCGGTATCGCGTGCGTGTTATCTGCCCACGGCGACCGGAGCTTGATCAGCGCCGACGGCCTGCGGCGGGTTTTCCGGGATTGCTTTTTGATGCAGGTCGTCAGGTAGCAGCGTGTGGTAGGTCAGCGCGGCTTCGCGTGACAGCGTGGAGCCTGGTGCATACAGTTTGGCGATCTGCCAGGGGATCGGCAGCGGGTCACGTGTACCAATGCCGAGCGCTTTGATGGTGGAGTCGTATTTGCCTTGGCTGGCCGGGCCGATGAAATACCGAACCCCGGTGTCGTCGATCCACATCAGTTGCTCGTTGGCGTGTGACGTCGGCGATGCACCGGTCACCCGCACGAACCAGCCTTTGCCCGGGGTTGTCAGCGATGCCGACGCGGTGACCACTGTTCCTGTCGGCTTGAGCAGGTCCACAACCTGATTGGCGCGCTCGGGTGCAATCGGCAGCGATTCGGCCGTCAGGATTGTCGTTGACGCCCGAAGGTCTTTGGCTCCGCGCTCCCATGACCAGCACAGCACATGGGGCTCACGAAAGTTCGGCGCGTGATCCGGGTACAGCCGTACGTCGATGTCGCTGGCCAGCGGCGCCGCCGACACGGTCGTTGCATCCAGTGTGGTGACTTCCTTACTGCCGGTGTTGATCAGCAGCTGTGCGATGAATTGGCTGATCTGCTGGACCCCGTCTTCGAGTGCCACCTGGTAGCGGCGAGTGCCGTCGACGGAGCCGGTGATGATCACATCGCCGTTGGTTACCTGCGGCAAAGCCGGGTTGACCTGTCCTCGGTTGGCGATGTAGGGCGTCTTGAGAGCCGGGGCGGCGGGAATCGCGTTGAATAGTCCCTCCGAGATGGGGATCGCGGCATCAACCATCCGTGGGGTCAGCCCCAACGCTGCGCGTGTGGCCATATCCTGGGTGCCGACCCCGACGCGCGAACCGTTGTAGACCACCCACAGCTGGTGTGGATCGGAAGCCAGTTTGACCACCACCGCGTCGTTGGCGCTCAACGGCGCCACGGTTGAGGTCATCGAGTCGGTCCCGGCGAACAGAGTCGTCGTCAGGCTGTCGGCCTTGGTCAGCGACAGATCGGTCTCGTCGGTGTGCTTGTCGCATACGGTCCACTTGGCGGTGTCGTCGCTGCGTTGGGTGAGATTGTTGGGCCCGGACGGCACGCCCATCAACTGGCCGCGGGGCTGGCCGGCCAACGCGCTGTCTTTGACCACCTTCGGGTTGTCTGGTTTGCCGACGATCAACCGCGCTGATGCCAAATTGGTGGCTGGGTGCAGGGCGCCGTCGAACATGACATAGAGGCCACCTGATTTCGTGATGATGATGTTCGCCCCGTTCTGGTCGGCGCGCGGCGAGAAATAAGACATGAAGAACCCGCACGCGGGAATCAGGCAGGCCACGAACAACCCGACGATGATCATCAGTGTCTGAGTCGACAGCGGCGAATTCTGAAGCAATGATGTGCGACTGCTAAATGCCTGGTCGATCTGGCGCACCATGAGCCGATAACCTGACAGCTGCGCCTTGGTGGTACTAAACCGAGCCATCTAGTTAACATCCCCCCCGTTGAGCCACCGCGTTTGGTCGGCCGCCGGCGGCGCTGCGATCTTCGGCGCGGAGGCGCCGAAGTGTTTGATCAACTCTTTGTCCATGGCCGGCCCGATATCGGCCGGGGTCAGCGCTAAAAGCTCGTCGTCGGACAGCGCCCGCAGATTGGTCTCCTGCAACCGTTCACTGCGGAACTCCTCCGCCAATTCCACGACGTTGCGTACAAATCGCCCGTTGCCGGCCACGTCGAGCATCTTTTTGCCCGCATGATTGTTGCCCTGCAACCGATGAGCGGCATCGACGAACATCTGGCGGGCGTCGGCGGGAAGAATGTTGTGGCGGGCTTCTGCCAGCCTGACTGCGATGTCGCCGATTTCCTCGGGCGTGTAGGAGTGAAACGTGATCCGGCGGGGAAACCGCGAGTTGAGGCCCTCGTTGGTTGCCAGGAGCCGATTCATATCTGCCTCGTAGCCGGCCATAATTACGATCAGGGTGTCGCGCTTGTTTTCCATCTGACGCATCAGTTCCGTCATCGCCTCAGTGCCAAAGGGATCCACCTGACCGTCGTTGCGGGCCTGGACGATCTCGTAGGCCTCGTCGATGAACAGCACCCCGCCGTCGGCGCGCGCAAGGACCTCCCGGGTCATGCGTAACGACTCTCCCTCGTGGCTGCCGACCAAGTCAGCTCGGGAGGCCTCGACCACAGTGTCGGACGGGCAGACGCCCAGTCCTGCAAACACTTTCGCGATCACCCGAGCGATCGTCGTCTTGCCCGTCCCTGGCGGGCCGGCGAAGATCAGGTGGAGTGCCTTGCGGTCGAGGTCGCGGCCGCGGCGGGCGAGCTCTTGTTCGAACGCGACGGCTGCCTTGAGGCGGCGCACCTGCCCTTTGACTTCCTCCATACCGATCTGAGCCATCAGCTCGGCGTCGGCCTCCTCGAGCAGCGCGTTCTGGTTCTCGACGAGTTCGGCCTTGCGGACCTCGTTGAGGTCGGGTTCGGTGTTGATGTCCCAGTACGATCCGCGCTGGTCGATCAGCTTCGCAGTGGTCTGCCGCAAAGTGACCGTCGGATCGGCCAGGGCCGCCACCAGTTTGGGTGTGCGGTCATATGCCAGCCCGTTATTCCAGTACACGCGGGCGTTGTCGTCCTCGCCTTTGGCGCGCTCGATCAGGCCCAGGTAGTAGCAGACCTCAGCGCCCACGCCGATGTAGTGGAATTCCCGGCCGTCGTCTGCGACCTGCTTCGTGTCGGCGGTGCGCAGCCGATCAACGGCGGTCACGAAGTTCCCCAAATGCGCGTAGCTGATACCGGTCAGCAGGTAGGCAACCGCTTGGAGATAGGTGTCGGTCGTGCCCAGTGATCTGTCATGTCCGTCGTGGCGGACAGGGTTGAGGAGGTTTTGGCCAAGATCAATCACGTCCTGCCAACGGGCTGCCTTGAAGTAGATCAACACCGTGGCCAGCTGCACCATCGGGGTCATTACCGGCGCTGCGTTGATCACCTGCAACGCTTCGTCGAATCGGCGCTGGTCGGCCAGCGCGCACGCCTGGCCGATGTGAATGCCTGTCGGAGTGTAGCTTTCAACCTTCAAGCCCAAATACCGCAGGTCCACCGACACCGGTAAGTAGTCGGCAGGGTAGACCGTTGCTGTCTCATCACCGACCGCGGCCAGTACTCGACCCCAGGTCGGCAATGACCGATAGATCTTTTCGACGAGGTCGGCAGACGCCGGACCATCGCCCATGTGGCCTTCCAGCATCGCCAGTGCTCGATACAAGTCGCATTGAGTGCTGTCGAGCTCGGTGCAGTACAGGAAGTTATCGCGGGCAGCGGCCAGGTTGTCCTGGCTCAAATAACGCAGCCCGTTGATGAAATAGCTGACCAAATCAGGGTCCACCGACGCCGTTCCTCCCCCCGGTTGTGCCTTTCTGTGTCGACGCGACGATGCCCCACCACCCTTGGAGCCGGCCCCATGCTGCTCACGTCTGCCCCGCCGAGTAGCCGTTGATCGTGATCTTGCTGATCGCGATCGTCTCATCGACTTTCGAATTGTCCGGTGCTCCCAGGATGCCAGGTAGATGGCCTGGCCCCTTGCCGGTCGCGGGCGGCCGCTGACTGGATTGGATTGTGCCGGTGATGATTTGGGTCGCGATTCCCGGCACTTTCTGTGTGGAGCCCTGCGGGGTGGGTGAGATGGCCTGCTCGATCTGCTCGCCGCCGATCCGCCACAAAATTGCGGTGACCAGCCGATGCTCAACCCAATGGTCCTGGCCGTTCTTCTCGGTGTGCGCGAACCCCGGAATCACGAAGATCGACGTCACCACGACCGGCTTGGGGAATTGGATGATGATCTGCTGCATGTCGATGTTGTGGGATCGCGCGCAAATCCAGGCTTGACTTGGGTCGGTCCCAAACGCCAGCGACGGATCTGAACTACCGGCTCCGCATGACGAATCCACTGGCCGGCATTGTGCGCCGGCGTTGGGCGGGCAGCCGGGCTGCAGCGGCTGCTCGGTCGGCGTTCCCGCCTGCAGGGGAGGTGTCACTGCGCTGGGCGCCGGACCGTCAATGGCGCGGTCAGCTTCGCGGCGATGCGCGCTGTGACTGCTGATCTGCTGTCCCACCACCAGCACCAGGACCGCGGCGACGGCCACTGCGACCTTGGCCCATGACGGCAGGGCCGACCAGCGGCGCGTGACGGCCGAGAGTCGGCTGGGCGGGCTGGCGCTTGGCCCCGGCCGAGGCGGCGCTGATTGCGGATCCGCTGCAGGTGGCGGTGTCGGGGTCTCGTCAGGGGCAGCGGGTGCGGCGACCGGGGCGATGTCGGCGACGTCGGCCGGCACGTCCACTGTCGGCCGGGTGGGTGGACGCCACAGCGGGTACCGTTCGTCATCGTCGTCCTCGCTCGACGGCTTGCGCGGCGCGACAGGCAGCGGCATGGTGCCGCCGCCACCGCTTAGCGCCGACTCCGCCTTCGGCGCCGACGGTGACTGATCGGCGGCCCATGCCGGGCCAGGTGACTCTTCTTCATCGCTTGTGTCGACGCTCGATGAGGCCGCCTGCGCGCGTTGGGGAACCACAGCGTCGACCACGGAATCGATCAGATCGGCAGCTTCATCATCGGACAGCGCGGCATTCGTCAGGACCTCATCGACCTGAGCATTTAGGCGCGCGCGCTGCGCTGCAGACAGCTGCGGCTGGTGGGCCGCGGGCCCGCCGGGGTGTGCCACGTGTCGCGCCTTTCCGTCTTAATGCATCAACTTGACTTTATGATAGCGGCCAGTTGGTCGTCACTCGGGAGGAAAACACATGGCGATCCGCAAGCCTCGGATCCAGTTGACGGAGCCGGCGATCAAGTGGGGGTTTATCGCAACGATCGCAGCCGCGTGGCTGGCGCTACTGATGACCGTGGTGATCGGCGTCGGTCAAGTTGCGCTATTGCATAGGGTGCAGCAGCGCATTGATGTTCAGCGCGAAATCAACCACTTCACGAAGTCGCAGTTCTTTGCCCAGAACTTTTTCCTCGTGTGGGCAGCCGGCGACGCCAAGGACGCCGAGAAGCTTGCGTCGATGACGGCACTGCCCGGGCAACCTGAGCTCAACCCGAACCCGTTCACGGTGCTCTACATCAACCCGAGCGACGTCAAAGTCACCCCGGCAGGTGATCAAACCGAGTGGGAGTGGGTGTTCGGCGCCACCATCGTTCTACCCGAGGCGGGCGCGTCGACGCGCAGCTACTACAAGGTCACCGTGGTGGAGTCGGGCGGCAGCTTCAAAGCCCTGCAGTGGCCGAGGCCGGTCAACGACACCGCACGCAACTTCGAAGTCAAGCCGTACTACACGATCGGCGTCGACCTCAAAGGACCGCTGGGAACCACGGTGGCGAACTTCATGACGGCCTACTACACCGCCAACAACGCCGGGGTTTTGGGCCGTTTCGTCACCACCAATTTCACTGACACCCCGATCGCGGCGTCGCCCTACACCTCCGTGGAGGTCAAGTCGATCCAGCTCGGCAAGGACAGCATCGACCCGTCACAAGCCAAGCCCGGCGACAGCGTCAGCGCCCTGGTCACCGCGAAGGCCTCCGCCAGCACCACCACGTTCAACACCATCGACGCCACTTTGCGCCTGACGCTGAGCAATAACAAGCAGTGGCTTGTCGACGGCTTTGTCAGCCCGGTGCACTTCGGCGCCGTCAGCTACAAATAACCGCGGCGCGCAAGGCTCGGCTCGAAACACCAAGGGGCTCAACGCCCGTCGGGCGGCCAGGGCGTGGGCACCGTCATCGCCAGCAGATGCCGGCGGGTCTGATGAACATCGCCGAGTGCACGGTGCCCGCCGTCGTTGCGCAGGAACCGGTTCATATATAGGTGGTCGGACCGCGGAACCATCACATCGGCCCAGCTTCGCTGATCCGTGAGCCACGAATCGGCGAGCCCATAGCGGCGACAGTCCGCCGTAACGGCCTCGCGGTCGTAGTCAGCGTTGTATGCCAGGATCATTCGCCCGGCAACCAGCGGCAGCAACCGTTCCCACACACTTGGCCAGGACGGCACCGCCGGCGCATTGACCTCGGCGTCGCTGATGCCGTGGACCGCGTAGGCGCCCGCTTCGATCGGTACCCCGGGATTGACCAGCGTATCCACCAGTGTCACTCCCGATGCCGCATCGACCATAGCGATCTCACAAATCGGCCCGCCCAGCGAAACCGTCTCGACGTCAAGAATCACGGCAGTCCCGGGCTCGAGCATTCGGCGTGCGAACACCACAGCCGCCTCGGCGCGTTCAATGAGTTCACGGTCCTCGGCACTGGCCTCGACTACGTCAATCAACGACATTATTCCCCCCGACAGTCGATGTCGCTCCCCCTTGCGGGGCCATCATGACAACAGGCTCCGACATCGAGGCCAGGGCCAGCGTCAGGGCGTAGGGGTTGTCGAGGTCGGCGTTGCAGTCGTTGTGGGCGTCGACGTCGTCGCCGCCGGCGGGGGCGGGGGCAGGACCCAGGTTCCGGCAGGGTCGCGTCCCAACGGGATCCCCGGGCCGCGCCCATTGCCCAATTGTCCTGCAGCAGTGGTTACTTCGGCCGCGGGTACCGCCCGAACATCGGCAGTAACACCCGCGACGGCGAAATGGGTGATGCCCTTGTCCCCGATGGTGGCCGACGCGTCACCGCGCCCGCTGTAGTAGGTCTGCCCATCAAGCCGCGCGGCCGGCGTGGGCAGCAGCGCCGCCGTCCACGCCGCCGGGCTGACGAACACTTTGCCCCCAAGGAAGTCCGGCGGCAGGACCACCCATCCCGGCGGCGGCGCGCCGGCAACCCCCAAGGCCGCCCAAAACGGTTGGCCGCCACGTAGATACACCACTGCGGCGTCGATCAGGACATCGCCACGCAAACCCCCGGCAGTCAGCGTGCCACTGCCGGTGCTCCCATCGGCGAGGTAGCCCAGCTGAATCCCCAACGTTCGACCGTTCACCGAAATCTTGCCCGACAGGCTGTGCGCGCCAGCATTCTGCTGGTCAATGAGCGCCGTGACGCCGGCCGACTCCACCACCGTCAGCGGCCTGGCCCCAGTCGGCGGCGGCGCCGGCCGCGGCGCCGGACGGTCCCCAACCAACCACATCACAACGGCGACAACTAATGCCACCACCGTCAGCAAACCCACACTGGCCAGCACGACCGGCGGGCTCAACCTGCGGCGCCGAGGCGCCCTCCACTTGTCACCCTCAGTCAACATCCCCACTGCACCACACCTGTCGTCAGCACCCACACATCCATAAACGCAAGTTTATAATTTGGTGAGTTCGGAGCGCACACCGACACGGACACCCCCGCCATATGCATTGCGTCATGCTCGATGACAACTTCACGGTTGGACATCGAAGCTCTACGTCGCGGACATGTAACGACGCCCCCCAGCGCCCAAACGTGGCTTACCGAGTGTGTCGCCGGCCCCAAGTGCCACCACGCCCCTATCCTGAACCAGCAACAGGTCGATCTTGATGTGTGTATGCATGCGTGACGAAAAGGGCGAGACCGTGGCTGAGCGTGTGACGAACGACGAATGGATCGACACACACAGACAGCCGCCGGCACACCACGCACGCGACGGATATCAAAGCCAGCCCGGCAATGAACGCCGCACCCGCTGGACCAGGGTAATGCTGCTGGGGGCTGGAGAATTCAGCCCCGAGCTGGCGACCGCCTTTCAGCGACTCGGCGCCGAGGTGATCGCAGTGGAACCGGACGCCAATGGTCTCACGCAAGGAATCACCGACCAATCGCAGGTCCTCGACATCACCGACACCAACGAGATGGCCGCAGTGATCGGCCGCCTACAACCGAATTACGTGGTCACAGCCACCGACATGGTCACCATCGATGCGTTGACTCTTGCGGCCGAAACCGATTTCGCGCAGGTCTTTCCCACCGCGCGCAGTCTGCGGCTCACCGCGGACCGCGAGGGCCTTCGGCGGCTGGCCGCCGACCAACTCGGGCTGCCCACCGTCCCGTTCTGGTTCGCCGGATCGCTCGACGAACTACGGGCAGTGGCCGACGACGTCGGCTACCCGCTACGCGTACAACCCCTGGCGCTGGTGGCCAGCGCGGGGCGCTCGGTGATCTTGGGACCGCAAGACATCGAGACGGCCTGGCAGCGCGCGATATCCGCCGCAGGCGCGCCTACCCCCAACCGAGTGCTGGCAGAAACCAGCGCCGCCATGGACTTTCACGTCACCCTGCTCGCGGTGTGCACCGACGGGCCAGATGGGCCGACCACCGACTTCTGCGCGCCGATCGGCCACGACGACCCCATCGGTGACGTGCAGGAATTCTGGCAGCCGCAAGAGATGAGCCCGGCCGCACTGGAACTGGCCAAATCGATCGCCGCGCGCGTCGTCAAAGCCCTCGGCGGGCGCGGCATATTCGGTGTCGAACTGATGGTCCGCGGCGACGAGGTCTACTTCAGCGACGTCAGCGCCCAGCCCTACGAGCGCACCCTGGTGACGCTGCGTACCCAGCGCCTCTCGGCCTTCGAGCTGCAAGCCCGCGCCGTCCTGGGCCTGACCACCGACACCACGCTGGTTTCACCCGGGGCGGCCCGGGTCATCTACGGGCGCGACCACTCACTCGGCCCGGCAGCACCCCGCCCCGAATCTGGTCACGCCCTAGCCGATGCGCTGGCAGTCCCGCAAAGCGAAGTCTGGCTGCGCGCCCAACACCAGCTCGATCACCATCGGCGCCGCTTTGGGATGGCCATCACTACCGCGGCCGACGTGTGGATCGCACGCGACCAGGCCGCCGAGGTGTCGGCCGCGCTGAGCAACCTGTTTTGAGACGCCCACACATGACGCTGCGCGCCGAATCAGTCAGGACACCGACCTGAATCCGGCGGCGATCGCGGCAGCGATCCTCAGGAACTCACGATGGGTCTTGGCGGCCAGCTGATCGAGCTCCAGCACCCCAGCCTCAGCAATATGCCTGTCGTAGGGAAGCTCGAATATCCGTTCCTGTGGAACTCTGCTAGCGAACTGTTCCTTCGCGTCCGCCACCATCCGAGCAGTCTCGACGCGATCGCGGCGGCCGTCGAACGCGCGAATATGGTTGATAACAACCACCATTCGGGGCCACAACCGGTCATACCCGGCGTCATCGAGCCAATTGAGAGCTCTCCACGCTCCCGCAAGCCCATCAGGTATCGCCGAGGCGATCATCACCAGCGAATCCGTGCCCTTCAGGACCGCAGGCATCACCGGATGCCCAAAATCGACGCCGGTGTCGGTGACCAGCAAGTTGTAGTAAAGGTCCAACCGCTCACGTGCCTGGATATACGTTTGGGCACCCAGATCGCCGCGGTGAGCCCCGCCGCGGGCTTGACCCGCTAGCACATCAAGCCCTGACTCCGGATTCTGCCCGACGTACCGCTGCAGATCGGCCTTGCGGCGCAGGTGATTTGCGGCCACGATGTCACCGAACGAGGCGGGGGCGTCCGGCGCGATCCGGTCCGGCAGGTCGGCTCCCTGAGTAGGGTCGGCGTCGGCGGCCAGCACCGGATCTTTTTTGCGGATGTCGGCAAACATTGAGGCCAGCCCGGTCGTGACCGACGTCTTGCCGGCGCCGCCTTTACCTCCGACCACCGTGATCGCGTGTGTCCCCGCCATCGGCGACTTGACCACGCCGATCAGCTGCCGCAGCTCGATCTCGCCGGCGGACTCTCCGACGTTGATGGTATGAAAGCTGGCCTCATACAACCACTTACGCCATCCCCGCGATGGCGTGATGGTGCGGGTCCGCGCGAAAGCATTGGCCTTGTCGACCACACGTGGCCAGCGTCCCCCGGCAAGTCGAGACGGAGCCGCCACCACGATGGACTCGAAACCGCCGGGTCCCGCAGCGCGTGAAGCTCCGTCACCGCGATAACGCCCGTGCGGTGGCCACGGCGCCTGCCCTTTAGGCTGCCTACTCGAGGGCGGGGGCCGACGCTGCTGGCGGCCAGGCCCGGTCCGGTCCTTGCCTGCTGCGGTGGTCCTGGGGCTAACAGCTGCAGGCTCCTGAGGCCCGATCATCGGAGCGGTCTTGTTTGTGTACTGTGAGGATCGGGCAATGTGCTGGGCAGGCGCGGCTTCACCGTCTTGCCCGCGGATCGCATCTGGCACCGGTTGGGCGCCGGTAGTTTTCGGTTGAGGTGCATCGTCTGCGGTCATCAAACCCCTGGGGGTCGTGGGGGTGGGTGCTCCTGACCTTAACAACCGATGTGCTCAAGCCGCCGGAACCGGATTCCGACGACGCCGCCCCGTAGCGAGCTCGAAACCGACTTGTGACCGACTACCGCGCCCCGATCACAGCCACAGCGGATATTCCCGGGCCGGCCCGTCGGGCCAGCGAACGGCGTTCGGTGGAGCGTTACTGCGGCACGATCACGTCAGCAAGGATGCCGTCGTGGAGGTGCACGGTGATGCGGGTTCCCGCTGGAGCTTCAATCTCGACGTTGATGCCGTCGTGGACGCTGCTGTGGTGTGCGTACACGAACACTTTGTCGACGAGATCTGCTCGTCCTTCTGCGCTCGGAGCTACTGTTCCGACTTGGTCGTCGCCGGTGATGGGCATCTGGCCCCCTTCGTGGTAGCGGACATACTCCTGCCGGAGCGGATCTTGCGAGTGTGATCGGTTGCGCCCGCCGAATATGGCAGCAACACGGCACCTATTGCAGACGTTCGGAGCGTGTGTTGTCCCAAGACCCGCCATCGGTGTAGTCGGTGGGGTCGAGGTCCCAATGCTGCCCGTTTGGGTCCAGCACGCTGTCGTGTCCGCAGTCAGGGCAGCGGAACGCGGTAATGCTGCCGACTAAATGTCGGCCGTGGCGAAAGCGCGCTTGGCCGACCGCCGGCGGCGCCGTCTTCGGATCGGTCCAGATTCGTCCGGCGCTGATTAAAGGCGCGCGTGTGCTGTCGCAGTGATCGCAGCGGTCGGGTTTGCGCGGTGGTGGACAAACGAATACTCCTGCTGTGTCTTCCCACTCGCCCCATTCCACGGGCAGGCCATCCCAACGCGGCGGCAGATCATGCTCCTGTGGCCATAAATCGAGGCCGACTTGCTCACCATCACCGGACACCGAAACCTCCTGCTGCACAACGCTATTGCGGAGACGCCATCGCGCAGCCTCTGTTTAGGCCAAACCGGCGGCCTGGACTCGCGAGCGGATCACACTTAGATCAATCTTGTTCTCCGTGAACCACGGCCAGTTGTTGCGGTCAACGGCCCTATCCGCATCATTGAGTCGCACTCCATAGCGACTAAGTGGAATCGCTTTACCACGATCTGGATGCTCGCCTTTGACGACGGCGAAGAGCTGTCCGGGTGGATTGCTCGTGTAGATGCTGGGGTCTTGACCTTCGGTGTACTCGTACCGGAACTCGAGTCGGTATGGCACCTCCGGGTCCGATGGGTCCACGAAAGAGTAGGCAAGCGCGTAATCGATGGTCAGCATGACTGGCTCCTCGTTTCTTTGGGGCTGACGGTTTCGCTATCCGTGGTTATGCCGGTTCTGTTCATGGCCCTGGACGCGGTCAGGGACCACACCACGTGGGGTCGGGATCTTTCGGTTCGGTTGGCAGCGCGCGCACAACATCGTTTCGGCGACATCCTCTCGGGCCATCATTTCAGCGTCTTTCGTCCGTCCCGCCGAATTCAGAACGGGTGAGGTGAGTCGATGATCCGCCACCAGCCGGGGTTGAGCGTTTCAGCTAGTCGGGCGAGGTCCTCGACGAACCGATCCGCTGTTGGACCGTCGACGTAGAAGGTGACGTAGTCGTTCCCGCCGCCGGAGCGCGTAAGGCGGGCGCCGTCACGGCCACGCCAGGCGGCGGTGGTCAGCTGCTCGAGCCGGCGGACGTCGTCCTCGGACTCGAGATCCCCGGTCACGACGGACAGATGACGCATGCCGGCGGCCAGGTCCTCAGCCTCAGCGACGAGTGCCGCGTGCTGTATCTCCGCTAGAAAAGCCTCGGCGGCCGTGATGCGTTCGTCGTCGCTCATGATTTTGAGGCCTCGGTTTCGTAGGTCAAGCAGATACCGCACATGCGGTGCAGATCCCGGTGTTGTCGTCGTAGGTGTGCAGCCATGCGCACGGGCCGTGCATCGTGTCGCACGCGGCGTAGTCGTCGCAGCCGCAGCCCCGGCAGACCCGCGGGTACGTCCACTCAATGCGAGTCACTTCCGTTTCCGGTGTGACACCAGAGTGCGTCGACGTGAAGAACTCCACGAACTCCGCCGGCGCCATCCCCGGAAAGCCCTCGGCCAGCACATCGTTCGGTGTGATTGCGTTGAGTTGCTCGCGACGCGTCGACACGATCTCGACGGTCACGATCCGCTCGAGGGCCTCGCCCGCGCGTCGGCCGCGAACCTTTGGGCACAAGGTGACCAAGTCGCCAGGCTTGAGCATCCTCCAGCCCACTCGACGGGTGACCGTCTTCTCCTGGCGTCGGACTTGGTCGGTGGTCAGCGCCACGCTCATTAATCTGGGCATTGGACTTCGCCTGTTAGGTCAGGTCGCAAACGACATTGCCGAAATACCGCGAATGCGCTGCTCCGGCTCGCGCGTACAACTCCTGCTGTGCGCGTAGTTGCTGCTCGAAGCCTTGGATCAGTCGTGGCCAGTCGTTCGCTGAGTACGCGGCGTCCAGAATGTCTTCGCAATCAGGGCACGTGACATTCGCTCGGAAGGTGGTCAAGTCGCCATCTTGCTCACAGAGTGAGCCAGCAATGCCGCCGCCATCTGGCGCGTGTACGTAGATACTCACGGGATTTCCTCTCCTGGTTGACGATTCGCGCCGTCACTGGACATTTCGTCTGCCGGTGGATGATCGGCCACGTATGCACTGGCGGAAAGGAGTGCCTGAGCGATCTCGCGGGCCTGGTTGCGGCCGGTGAAGAAGGTTGTGTCGGGGTAATAGTCGAAGTGTTCGGTCGGCTCGATTCCCACTGAGCCATCCATCGAGACGACGTTGATATCTTTCGACTCGTACCAGATGTGGCATGGCCATCCGTTGCGGTCCTCTACTCGGATCGGTGCCGTGCGGATGTAGGCAGTGGCGGCGTGTGCCGCCAATTCCTCGATTTGTCGGTGTAGTTCGCGGATCGGCTCTGCTGCGCTCGGCAGTTGGCTCACTGTGCCCATCGGGATGTCGGATCTCCTTGCGTCGTACCGATATTGGACCGTTTAGTTCATCGCAGCGGCTTGCCTGCCCACACAGCCTCTACAGCTGCTTGCGCGGTCCATCCTGCTCTCCACATCTTTTGGAAGCTGTGTATGGAATGGCCGTCGTGGGACAAGTCGCCCACTGCGCTGTGACCGAGCAGGTCTTCGACGTCGCTGATCCAGCGCTCCCAGTTCACGCTAGGGCCATCCATCACTCAGTAGTCCTCACCTGCGGCGGACTATCCAGGCGCCGATCGCGCGCATTGCGGGTACCCCTCACCTACTCGGCCGATCTGCCCAGCGTAGGGCTGCGCGACCTGCATCGGTGAGTTCGACGTTGGCTCTCCAGCCGTCGTCGGCGGGGGCGGAGTGTTCGGGGAGTTCTATGAGCGTTTCGGCGCCGGTAATGGTGCGGGAAACGCGCGTCTGAGCGGGGACGGTCTTGAGGGGGAGCAGGTCGGTGCGTTCGACAATCCAGCCCAACTCTGACAACCGCGAGTAGGTGGCGTGTTGCCCTCCGTAGACACTGTGGCCGTCGATCAGGAAGACCAGCGGTGCGACATGTCCTCTCCGCGCGATTTCCGGGTAGGCGTTGCCCCACTCGATGCGGCCTGCGGCGACGGCGGTTAGGGCTTCGATTTGGCGCAGGGTGGGTTTACGCATCGACGAAGGCGATCGTGTCGGTGGTTATCGTCAGGGGCTGGCCGCCATTGTCGATGACGAGCGTGTATTCGACACCTCGCCGGGACAGCCGCATCGGGTCGTGCTTGCCGCGCCAGTCCAGCACCTCGAGAACGTCGAACCAGTTCGTTGCCGTGTAGGCGCGCATGCGCAGGTACCCAAGGTCGTTGAGGTCGGTCGGCCAGCCGCTGCGCCCAGCGGGTGTAACCAGGATGCGGTGTTCTGCGCAGCACGCATCATCGGGCCTCAGTGGGCCGTGCTCGCATGGCTCGTTGTAGCTGGGGTGCCAGAACTCGACGGTTGTGCGGTGAGTCGACGCTTCGACCGTCATCACAGCACCTCCCCGTAGGTGTTGCCTTCCAGGGCGTTGGCGATGGCTCTTGCGATCACCGCCACCTGGTGGCAGGTGATCGTGCCGTTCTGGAGCTCGATGAGCTCGATGACGGCGTTTTTCGCGACGACCTTCGTGCCGTCGTCGAAGGCTTCAAGCCGGTGGACGGCGTCCTGCCATGCGTCGCCGGCGCTCAGGTAGTCGCCGGCTTTGAAAGGGGCAGTCGGGTTGCGCATACCGCGCACTTTACAGCATAATAGCTGTAAAGTCAATTGTGTTGTAAAGTCGAGGCGTGATCAAGCTGCTGTCGTTGCGCGGTTTCGCTAACCGCCGCGGCCTCGCGCACAGCACCGTACGCCGCTACCACGCCGAGGGCCGACTGCCACAACCCGACGGTGAATTGACCGACGGCGCAGACATCCACCACCTCGGCTGGCTACCCGAAACGGTCGACAACTGGCAGCGCCCAGGACAGGGGGCACGCACCGACCTCCGCAGCACTCCGCGCCACAAACCCTGACCTCCGACCGCGAAGCCCGCCCCGGCAGGCAACGTCAACTCCCGACAGAACACCCGGAACGATTGCCCAATACCATTGCGCCGCAGGCGAATATCGGACAATCCGCTCTCCGCGGTACATGACTTACTTACGACTCGTCGGGCTTGTAGCGGGCGACCATGCCCGCGAGCCATTCGCGACCTACTGGATTCGCCGTGTGGATGCCAACGTTTTCGGGCCATCTGTTGTGTTCGCACATCCACAACACAACCGGCCTTGTGGTGTCGTCGCCGCCAAGGTCATGGTCAAGCGAAATTTCCGTAATCTCGCCCAGCCCGGCCAACATCAGTGTGTCGATGGCGTTCTGGCTTGTTTTCGACCAGACCCAGGTGTCATCAGGCGGCGGCCGTAGATCATCTACCCAAAGCTTCATTCTCGTTTACTCGCAACCCGATTACCGCCCACAAGGGTCTACCGGACTACTCGGGACCTCGTCACGATTCCTGACACAGGCAGGCACCCGCCGCGCCGCCGCCTGTTGTGGGAGACGCTAGAGAGATCGGCCCCCGCCCCGGCCCTGGCCACTTCCTGACTCATGAGTTTCATTGGATTGAGGGCTGATTGGCGGCCAAGCTCCGGGAGCCTGCCGACGAACTCGCTTGCCCAATCGAGTTCGGTCCGTCGCTCATGTCTTTCGGAATCCGCTGTCACCGTCATCGACTTGCCCGGGGACTTACTTCAGGGCAGCTGTAGGAGCTGTCCGGTGTACTGGCTCGCAGGAACCACCGACTCGCCAACCAAGCAACAGCATCCGCCTTGTGCTCGTGCTTCGGTTCGAAAGACTGCTGGATCGCTTCAAGATGCCGCCCCGCAACCGCGGCGTCGACGCCCTCGACCGCTTCGAGCTGGCAGTCCGCTGGCAACGTACCGGCGAACCACATGCTCTGAAATCGCAACCATTCGTGCCGGTGCGGGTAGTCGGCTGGGATCACTTCCGATGGCGGCAGCAGCTCGCCCAGCCTTGCGGGGAAAGCCAGCAGCACATCGTCAACCTCCTGCGGCTGCGCGTAGGCATCGGTCATCGGTTAATCCTTCACATGCTCCGTACTCCGTCGTTGCTTGCGGGGCATGAGGTTTCGGTACAACTGGCGGATTGGTCGTCTAAGGCCGTTCGGCCCACTGGAAATTGGCGTACCATTGACGTCCTCCCTACGGCTGAAAGCCGGGGGATTCCAACCTGTTGGGTGGGTTGGAGCAGTAATTCCTCGCGGTTTCCTGCTGGTTCCTGCGTCGACGTCACCACCGCACCCGGAGGTGTGGTGGTTGCTCGGCAGGCGGTGACCGCAAGCCCTGCGGCCAGTATGTTTTTGGCGGCGTTCACATCGGCATGCACGGGTCCGTGTGGGCAGTTGGTGCACCGGAAAACCGCTTGGCTCTCACGATTTTTCGGGTCCACATGCCCACATGTCGAGCACCGTAACGAGGTGAATGCTGCCGGGACCTTGATCACCTGTGTCCCGCTGTAGCGGGCCACAGAGGTCAACGATTGTTCGAACCGATGCCACCCCTTTCCCAGGATGGCCTTGTTCAGGCCTGATTTGCCGGCGGCCCCGTTCGGAAGGTATTGGCCGGGGTTGTCGGGATCTTCGACGGGCTTGGCCCGCCGGGTCATGTTGCGGGTTTTGAGATCTTCGACCACTACCACCGCGTTGGTGTGCGCCAACCGGGCAGCCGTCTGGACGCAGAAGTCCTGCCGGCGGTGACGCTCACGAGCCCGCAGCGTCGCCAATTTCGACCGGGTCTTGGCACGGTTGGCCGAATCCTTGGCCGCGCGCGACAGCCTGCGCTGCAGAGCTACCGCGCGGCGATGTTCACCGTCAGTGACGAATGTCTGGTCGATCAGTTCACCGTCGCTGGTGGCCACCGCCACCACCACGCCACGGTCGACCCCCACCGCCGTGCCGGGTGCCCCGTGTTCTTCGCGTGTGCTCATGCCGTCCTCGACGAGGAACGACACGAACCAATGCTTGCCTTCCCTCGACAGGGTGGCCGAGCGGATAGCTTCTCCCTCCAGGCTGCGCGATGCCCGGAACTTCACCCACCCCAGCTTGGGCAGCTTCACCCTCGCGTGGCGCCGATTCAGTTTCTGCAGTTCCATCTTGTTGCCCTCGGGGAACCGGAACGACGGAGCCCACCGCCTCCCAGAGCGCCAATGGACCCGAAACGTGCCATGCTCGCGGCACGCTCGGTCCAGGTCCATCAACGTCTGCTGCAGACAATGCCCCGGAACGACTTTCAACCACGGTTGTTCGGTCTTGGCCTCGACCAGCTCGTGGGCCTGAGGCCGATAGTTCATCCACGCGCCGCGTCGGCGGTACTCGCGGCGCTGTTCTAGGCCGGCGTTCCACACCGCGCGGCACGCCGCACCGATCTGTTCGGCGAACTCAGCTTGTTCGTCGCTGAACTCGACTCGAAAACGGCGACCCGCCAGCATGATTCAGCGGTCCTTCTGCGTCTCGACATACCGCTTGATCACCGACAACGGCGCACCCCCCACCGTTGCCACGAAATACGAGTTCGTCCACAACGACGGCAACCGCGAGCCTAGCCAGGGAAGCTCCTCGCGCAACAGACGCGACGACCGGCCAGGCTCGTGGGCCTGAGGCCGACAGTTCATCCACGCCCCGCGTCGGCGGTACTCGCGGCGCTCAGTGATTCGCATCGTTGTCCTCGTTCCTATTGCGGACATCTACTGCGGTGCAGCAAAGGTCATGCAGCGGTAGTCCTTGGTTTCAGCATGGGTCCAGCGCCATGGCGCGTCGGCGTCGTAGTCGGGCAGCAGAACGATCTCGTCTCCGCAGTACCGACATTGGTCCCGGCACGGCTCCTGCTCGTTGCGCGAGGTGTCGGCCGCCGCTTCCAGGATCATCCGCTCCATCTGGTCGAGCTCGTCGTCGCTTGCGGCAGTCATGCTGGCTCCCTTGCTGATGCGTTCACTGGACTGTTGAGGCGAGCTATACCCGGGCTGTACGGCTCGTCGGAAACGGGCCACCGATCACCGTCCACAACGGCCTATCGGGCGGGCACTGAACTGGCAGCCTCGGAAGGTGTGAGGCCCTTCTTCCACATGTCGTAGAAACCATCCAGCGAGTATCCGTCGACAGCCTGGTCGCCGTCGGGGTCATGCCCGAGCGCGGATTCGACCGCGTCGATCCAGCTCTCCCATGGGGTGGGTTCACAGCTAGCAGATTCATATGCCCAAATGTCGGCATGGTCGGTGCTTGCGGTCACGGCGTGCTCCTCGTCTTTGTGCTGATTTGCTGGGGCCATTCGTAGGCGTGCTGAGCCGTCAGTAGGCGCCGTATCCTGCAGCTGCGCGTTGGGCGTGGTAGTGCGCCAAACCATTGCCGTCTGCTCCTATGCCGTGCCCGGCCATCTGGTAAGCCACCGACGCCGAAGCGTTGGCCACCGGGTCGTAGATGTTGTTCGAGGTTCCACCGACGTGGTAGCGCGCGAATGTCTCTGCGGTGGTCTGCCAGAGGCCGCGGCTGCAGTTCAACCTCGCACCGTCTGCCTGGATGGGGCCTACCGCGTTCGAGTCTTCGTGGTTGACCGCGTCGGGAACACCGCTGGATTCCCTCATGCCTTGGTTGTACATGATGTCGCGCCAATGCGCGCGTACTTGTGGGTCGCGGCTAATTCCGTTGTTGTCCAACGCTTTATCGATCACTGCGACCAGTTGTGATTTCGTCAGCGGCGCATTCAGGCCTGTCTGGCGGAAGTCGATGCCGCTGATCGACAACGGCTGATGGCCGCCGGCGGGTCCGAAATCACCGCTGCGCCCGGCTGGGTCGGCGCCGGAGAGGTCGGCGCCGGCGAGCAGTTTAGCCAACGCATCCGGTGCGATGTTGACCATGTCGGGGGCAAGTTGCGGAGCGGGCGGCATCGCCGGTGCGGGCGCCGGCGCGGTCATCGCGGGCGCGGGAGCCGGCTCGGCCGTGGGGGCGGCCAGCGGTGACGCGGGGCCCACGGGCCGGTTCAACGCATCACGCAGCGCCGCTAGGCCGCCGGGGTCGATCTGGCGGGCGCGCGCGGCGCTGGCGCGGTCGGTATCGGCGAGATCGGAGACCGCGCGTTTGCCTTTCCCTAGCGTGTCGTCGGTGGTGTCGATGCTGCTTTTGGTTTTGTCGTTGTGGTCCCGCAGAGCCGAGGAGATCGCTGGGTCGCCGATGCCGGAGGGGTCGTGGTCGGGTAGCGCTTGTCGCTGATCACGAAGTCCCCCTTGGGTGTTGGTGTAGACACCCAAGGCTTCGTCTTCGCGGTATCCGATCTGCGGCGACGGCCCGGCCTGTGTCATCGACTACCTCCTGATGCGCGAACCCGACCGTTGTTGTCTCGAGCCGGCGGTGAGCGGTGTTCAGTTCCCGGGCGGTACCGCGCCGGGGTCCAGGCCGGGCCGCCCGGGCGGCGGGCCCTGTTGCGGGATTACGCCGGTGTGGGTGTCCTGAGTCGTCACCGGTGCGGCCGGCGGCGGGGCCTGCGCCGAGGTCTGCTGGATGGTTTGCGCTTCGGCGCCAGGCGTTGCAGCGCCGTCGTCGACGAGCCGGAACAAGCCTTCGTGAGGGCCCCCGCCGGTCGTGACCTCGTCGAGCGGCTTGACTTCGCCTTGCTCGGTGATGGCCCAGTCCTTGCCGCCTTGCTCGCCGAGGTAGACCGCGTTCTGGTTGTTGGCGCCCATGATCACGTTGCCCGGTTTAAGGTCACTGGATCCCACCGGTGTGCCGATGTCCTGTCCAGGCGGCGGCAACCGGAAACCTGCCTCCGAGGCGGCCTGGCGGATGCTCTTGTGGCTCGAGCCGTCGGTGCCCGCCAGGTTGTGCGCCAACGCGGCCAGCTTCGGGTTGTCGAAAGTCCATTTCCGCCCACCGATTTCGGTGGTGTTGGCTGCCCCTGGGGGGCCACCGGGCGTGCCCGGCGCACCGGGCCCTGGCGGGTGGGCGGGCCCGGGGGTCTTGTGGCCGGCCGGCGTCATCGCGGCGCCGGGATCGGCGGCGACCCCGGTTGCGGGGCCGTCGCCGGGTTTTGTCGGCGCATGCTCGGAGGCGGGCTTTTCTTTGAGCCTGTCGTCGAGCGCCTTTTTCAGATCGGCGTCGGTGACTCCCGGGTGCGCCAGCGGGTTTTGGCCCGGATGGGCGGCGTTGGCCAGGCCGGGGATGTTCCCCAGGCCGGGCATTGTCGGCATGGACGGCATGGTCGGCATGCCCATACCCGGCATTGTGGGCAGACCGCTGCGCAGCAGCGACGCCAAATCTTTGGCCTGCTGGTCCGGATTGTTCGATGCCGGCGGCGCGGCCGGCGGGGCGGCTGGCGGCGGCGCGGCCGGGGCTGGCTCCGGCTGGGGTTTGGTCGCGCCGGTGTCGGTGGTCGACTGCGCGGGGGTGCCGGATCCGTGGTAGTCGGCGATCGTGAAGGGGTCCGCTGCGCCCGCCAACGCTTGAGCGGTGCGATTCATCTCCTCGACAGCGTTTTTAAGGTTCGCCGTCGAATCGCTCATGTTGGCTTCGTTCACGTGGTTGGCCATGAACGGGATCAGACCCGACGTCGAGTTGTTGATCTCTTGCCGGTTCGTGAGGTTTACCTGCCGGAACGCTTGGTAGGCGTCGTTGAAGTTGGTGGCGCCACCCATCAGTTGGCGACCCATCGCAGGCAGCACGGTGTCACGCAGCTCCTCCAACGCGGTCACGCTCGGCTTGGCCTTGGCCCACGTCGCCGCCACGTAGGGTTCCTCGGTCGGCGTCTTGTAGGCCGCCTGGATCGACTGAATCAGGCCATCCACTTTGCCTGCGAGCGCGTTGACTTTCGCTGCGACAGCCGAAAAGTTGGTCGTCGTCTCGATCGCGGGCGACACTGTGGGCCACACGTCTTCGGGGTGGAACTCGAACGCGGCATTGTTGGTGCGCACCATGCCCTGATCCATGCGCACGATGGTGCCGTCACGGTTACCGTCGTGGGTCAACGGCAGAAAGTAGGTGCGCGGCGGCTCCGGGCGGGCATTCAAGTCCGGGGCCCCACCGGGACCGAACAGCTCCGAAATCAGGTTGTTGACCGCACGCCGTTCGTCGGTGTCGAACACCCAGAACGCCGCAGTGATCGCCAATCCCAGACCGGGAAGCGACATCGTTCCGAGCCGCAGCGCGGTCTGGGCGCCCAGCTTGGCGCCCATCAGGGCGCCGCGGCGGGCAGCCAGAGCGCTCGCTTCGGCGAGCCCTTTCTTGATGCCGCGGTCCACGATCGCCTCGCGCAGGGTCCGCTGTGCGGCCTTCACCGCAACGTGGCCGGCGTCGTCGGCGATGTCACCGGCGGCGCCGACAGGTCCTTTGGGGACCGTCGGCTCCCCTGGCGCGGGGCCAGGTGCCTTGGGGGGTTCGGGCGCAGCATCGGGTGACGGTTTGGGCCCACCCGAAGGTGCGGGCTTGGGGACCTGCGCGGTGGGTCCGTCCATGGGGCTGCCCGCCGAGCCGTCCAGCGAGGTTTGCGGGGTGGTTTGCGGCGACTCACCTGGCCGCGGCCCGGGCCCGCCCGGCGGAGCAGGCGCCGGCGGCTCGGGCGGTGCCGTGGTGGCCGCCGGCGGGTTACCGGCAACCGAGTTCAGAAACTGGTTGACCCTGTCGTGGCCCACAACCCGGTTCAGGCCGAACGCGCCGCCGAACGCGGCGACCGGGTCCATCCCTGCCCGGTAGACGTCATCCAACAAAGCTGTATGTCCGCCAGCAACACCGGGATCCGCCGCAAAACTCGGCGCCGTCACCGACCCGCCCCCATTGTGTCCGCCAGAGCCACCACCGGCCCATGGATTCAGACCACCATGTTCGGTCATCTAACTCTTCCCCCCGTTTACCGCCGCCGGCTTTCGCCGCGACCTATGACCCCCGATGTCGCAATCTCGGACGCGATGTCCGCACCTGTGAGATCAGGGTCCCTATTGATGATAGAAGTTTTGTCACGTCGTTTGCCCTGCGCAACGCCGCCCGCACCACCGGACATCGGCCCCATCATCGGCGACATCGGCACACCGCCGGCACCGGGCGCGCCCGCCGAGCCCGCCGCGCCCCCCGGCGAAGGGTCAACCGTAAACGCTGGGCTCCCTTTGCCTGACACGTCGGCGGCAGTCGTCACCCCCGACAAGGTCGGCATCTGCTGGCCGCCCCCCTCAGCCGCCGAGGTATGAGTCTGGCCAGCTCCAGCATCCAACTGCGGACCCGACTTTGGGATCTCCCTCGAATCGTCGTCGCCGAGACTGTCCAGCAGCGCAGCGACTGGATCCTCGCTCTCCGGAGAAAATGCGACCGGATCACCACCGCCGCCCTCGGGCACACCCGCCCCGGCGGGCATCGCCACCCGAGGCGCCCCGGCGTGCCCTAACGACGACAACACGCTCATCAACGGACCCCACGCAGACGCCCCTGGAAACGCGCCCGCCGAGCCGGGAGCACTCGGCAGGTCCTTCGTCGCATCATCTAACGACTGCGCCGACGCCTTCTCCCCGCTCTCAAACTTCTTCTGCGCCTCCCGTTTCTGATTCAGCAGATCCGCCAAACGGTCAATCGCGTTCTGTTCGTCCTGGGACCTCTGCGCCTGTTCCGGGGTGCCGGCCGCCGCCGCGGCCTGCGACGCTGCCTCGATCACTGCTTCCTGCGCGGCGCGGATCTCGGCATCCGAGGGCGTCGCCGCGTCCCGCTCAGCCACCAAAGCCTGCCGCTGCGCAGCCGCACGCGCGACGGCGCGCGCGGCATCGGCGATCGAATCCAAGTACACACCTCGCTGCGCTAGCGCGGCGCGCATCGCATCAGCGGCAGCTCCCTGGGATTGGTCGTCAATTCCGATGCCTGCCAAGGTTTCCCGAATAGCCGCGATATCGGCCGCGACCCGGTCAGGCTGCCCCGTCATTAAGCGGTCCTTTCGCCCGCGCCAAGCAGGCGCTGATAATCACTGAGCCACGCTTCAAAAGCGTTGATAATGACAGCATTAAGGATCGCCTCAATATCGGCGGTGTCGCGTTTGCAGAACCGATCGACAATCTGGATCTCGGCGACCTTGCCTCGCCACACCAGGACTCCAACTTCTGGCGCGACGACGTCGTTGAGATACATGCCGACGGCTTGATCGAGGGCACGACGCCGTTGGTCGGCGACCGCTTCGATGTCCTCGATACCTGCTAAGACTTCCTGCAATGTTGGATGCACGACCTCGACGCCCCCCTCCAGCTCGCACACTGATTCATCAACTTTACCTTAAGGCAGGTAGCTGGCCGATAAGTGCCGCGCGCGCCGAAAACCCCGATAAACATTGCTTTAAAACACTTCTCGACACGCCGCGCCGAAATGAGGTTTCCCTTTGCGGAGGGGGTGTATGGGTCCTAGACTCACGCGCAGGGGGTGTCGGGATGGCTCGAGGCCCACACGCATTTCCAAATGGAAGGGGTCCTCAACGTGATCATCAAGTTGACGACTGGTGACATGCGCAATATCGCGTCCACCGGTCATTCGCAGGCTGACGACTTCAGCAACGTCTACAACCAGGTGGCCAACCTCGCCGACGATCTGGCGATGTCGGGCATGCAGGGAATGGCCGGACCGGCGTTGTCCGCCAAGGCCGCTGAGTTGCGCCAGCAGGTTCATCAGCACTCGGAGACCGCCAAGGAGAAATTCCTCGCCGTGTCCGGGTTCGCCGACCGCACCGATGAGGCTGAGCACGAACGCCAGTCCCGAATCTTCAGCATCCAGTCGCTGTAAGCCCATCCGACACACTTCCTGAAAGAAGGAACACATCATGGCTGACACCGTTCTCTACAACATTCCGCATATCGAAAGCGCCCTGGCTACGATGCAGTCGCTCAACATGCAGGGCCAGGACTTGGCCCACGGAATGACCCAGCAATACCGGATCCTCGACGAGGTGTCGTCCGGTCAGGCAACCAACCGCGGTATCGAGTTCGGCGCCCATGCCGACCAGATCCGCGCCCACGCCGCCGAGATCCTTCAAAGCGCCCACACCGCTGTCCGGCAGGCCGCCGACGACCAGGTGGGTGTGGACCAGCACTGGGCCGGCCTCATGGGCCTGTAATGCAGCCCTGACTTGCAAGGAGGCGAAAGCCCCCGGCACATCGCGTGAAGCGGCCGGGGGCTTTCTGCTTGTCTGCGCGCGCGTGTGTCGCGGCCAATTTCGAAGCCACCCCCGCTGTTAGTCTCAAACTTGACCGTACGGATCGACTCTTATTGCGGAGGGGACAGACCATGGCGATCCCAGTGTTCTTCACTGCCGAACTCATGCCATTCCAGGACATCGCGGGCACCGTGGTCGATGAGGCCCTCGTAGCGCTGGGCAACGAACTCAAGGGATTCTTCGACGGCAAAGCCGACTTCGTCATTAAAGACGGCCACGAATCGGTGGTCGGATTGACCTACGATGCCAGCGCCACCGATCCAAACCTGCCGGTGGTCATCGGAACACTCGTCGCCGGTTTTCGCGGCGTCAGCGAGCAAGAAGCCCTCACCATCGCCCAGACCTTCTCAAGCAAGAACTTCCCTCGAGTCACGGCGTCGCTGGATCAGGCCGCAATCGTCACCCACCCCACAGACGCTGCCGCCGCCACAACCACCAGCGACGCATAGCAAGGAATACGGCCCGAACTCGCGGCGCTCACATTCGCTCCTACGAGCCGGCGATCGCCACATAGCGTGACTCCGTGTGCGCCAGGGGGAAGCAAAGCCTTCCGCAGATAGCGAGACGCGTTGTCGGCGAGGCGCGAGAATTCCTCGTCGGCTCACAACATGAGGGTGTTCGCGTAGACGCAGTGTTCCACTACGGCGCTGTTGATATCGATCCGCGCCACCTTGTGGTGTGGATCCTGTTGTCCGGCAAGGATGATGACCAGCTCCCCGAGTGGCTCGCAGTTCAACCCGGGCCCGCACAGCAGCCTGACTCCTGTCCAATCGACTATCAGTGGTTGGTGGAGCTGCGCACCGAGATAGTCCGACGATTCGCCGAAGCTGACTGGCCAACGCCGGAACAAATCGCCGTGTACGCAGACAGCTCACATCGAGTCAAGGCCCATGGAGGCTGGTTCTACTTCAAATAACCACACATCCAGTCCTGCCGCTCCCGGCCTACCGCACGACCGAACGCGACCCGCAACGATATGACGAACGAGTGTGTGCGAGTTCGCATCTAGCGCAAAGCGTCCCACCGCTAGGCCAGCTTCATCGAACACCGCCGCATTCCTCCGCAACCTGGTTCGTCTCCACCCTTGGACTCGGACCGGTGGGAGCAATGTGTAGCCACGGCAGTCGGCGCGGGGCCGACCGCATCGATCACCTTGGTGCGCCGAGCGGGGATCGAACCCGCGACCGTCACGTTATAAGCGTGCTGCACATACCAATCCGTGCTCCCGGCGCGCGAACATCCATCTGGGTGGTGAGCCCACGGCGACGTGACAGTTCACCACACAGGCGAAGGGTCGTGTCATCCGTGCCAGCCGGCGATCATGTCGCCGCGATCGCCGCGGCATGCGCTTTCGTTGCGTGGCCCAATCCGTAGCCCGCGCGCGGTTAGGCTGCTGCCGCATCTGATGGTGGCAATTTAATGCGTTGCGGGCCTGATCAGAGCCGCTATAGTAGGCCGCCGGGGGTCTGCCCGCAGTTTCGTTCCGCCAAGCCCGCGAGGTGTGCGCGCAGGGTCTGCCCGGTCGAGTATCGAAACAGGGGGTGAGGGTTGTGAAGCTGGCGGAAGCTCTATCGTTGCGCGCGGATGCGGTGCGCCGGATTGAGCGGTTGCGCGGTCGCATTGTCAGCAATGCTCGGTTTCAAGAGGGCGAGGAGCCTGCCGAGGATGCCGCGGCTCTGCTCGCCGAAGCCGACGAGGTGCTCGACGAGTATGAGACCCTGATGCGGCGGATCAACCGCACCAACGCCGCCACGTCCATCGGGGCGGAGGGCACGTTGACCGACGCGCTGGCTCGCAGAGACGCATTGCGGGCGCGTCACTCGGTGGTGACTTCTGCGGCAGACGCGGCCGCAGGAGCAAGCCAGCCCGGCTATGCGCGCCAACTGCGCTCTGAGCTGAAAATGTTGTCCGCCTTGCCTGTTGCCGAATTGCGGGCACGCGCCGATGATCTGGCCCGAGAGCTGCGTGAGCTCGATGTGCGGATCCAGCGCTCCAACTGGGAGGTCGACCTGCTGGACTGACGAACCGAGGTGGCGCAGGTAGTTATCGCGAAGGCGTGCACAAGCCCCGCCGGCGGGCCAAGCCGGCTCTACTGGTGCACGAAGGGCAGTGCAACGGGTTCAACTCCCATCTCACGGCGCAGCCCAGCATCGCGCACAGGTGACAGGGCACGGCACACAGCACACCACCACGTGCAGATTCGCGACGACGAGGGTGGGCACGGGGCACACACCTCCGGGCGTCGAATGGCGCTCGTCTGGTTCAAGGAGATCGGTCGAACCGCTAGGACTCCAGCCGACGATGAGGGACGAGCGATCGCCGACGACGGCGTCAGCGACAACCTGGCTCAGCACATCAGCGCCCACGGCGGTGCCCACGGCGGGACTCGAACCCACACCACATCGGTTTAGAAGACCGGCGCTCTGTCCATTGAGCTACGCGGGCTAATCCGGTCACCGGCCGTTGGTAGCGACACCGGTATGCCGGCCTCGGCGGTGGCGCCGAAATTCCGGGGCGGTCGCTTGATCCGCGATCGCCGCCGTGTCCACCGACAGTGTCCCCGACAGGATTCGAACCCGCACATGTGCCAGATTTAAGCTGGCCGCCTCTACCGATTGGGCCACGGGGACCGGATCATTGCTCAACTAATGTGGTCTTTGTGTGGTGGGTGTGGAGGTTTGCCGTAGCGGCCATGGTGCTCATCGCAAGCACGGTTCCGGCGGCGCATGCCGACTCTGGCTTTCCTGACGTGAACTCCTATGCCGCAGTGGATGTCGAGCCATATTCCGTGTCCCTGGATTTCCTGGGGTATACGCACGGTTACCAGTTCGCTGCACCAGCGGGGTATCGGTGCCGGATGTACACGGCGGCGAAGCAGTATCCGGCGGATTTCGGACAATGTTGGGGCAGCTTGCCAGGGACATCGGACAACGCCGTGTCCATGTCGGAGGCGGCGTCGGCGCAGGTCGCCAGTAAGGATCTGTCGACGTTCGATGATTACTCGGTGTGGGATTCGGTGAAGGAGGCCGAAGTCAAGAAGAGGTTCGGGCCAGAAGACTACAGGGTGTTGCCTGTCGGTAGCCGACTCTCTCGCTACGATCTCACATGCGTGGTGGATGCGCAGATGACGGCGTGCATCACCGGCAAGAACGCCAGAACCGGTGAGCAGCATGGATTTGTGCTCTCGACGCGGGGTAATCATCTCTTCTGATCACGGTCATCACTGAATCACATCGCCGACCCCAGCTGCTACGACTGGACAACGGCACGGAACCGGCCGCTGACGCGATGCGTGACATGGGTATCCTCCGAATGTTTCGCGGCTTCAACGAATTCCTGGATTCCGGACACTACAGAGTGTCGAATGCGAGCAGTCGTGCTGACTGCCTGTTTTCTGTCGCCGCGACATTGATATCGGTGGTTCATTCCAGGTATCGATCCGAAAAGCTGGTCACTCCCAGCGCCTCTGCCAGTTGGGAAAGCGGGGCATCGTTTTGGCGCCCCCGGAGAGAGTCGAACTCCCACCCACAGCTTCGTAGACTGGCGCTCTATCCGTTGAGCTACAGGGGCTTTGGAATGTGAGCGCCCTTGGCAGGACTCGAACCTGCAACCGCCGGTCCCGGAAACCGGTGCGCTATCCGTTGCGCTACAAGGGCATTGGGGCGATCGGAGGGAGTTGAACCCATCGATTGCGGAGTCACAGACCGCTGTGTTGCCGTTACACCACGACCGCCATGCGTGGTCGCCGCCTTCGACGTCGCGCGCCCACAGTGGCCCATGATTGGGCCGGCGAGCACGATGTTGCGGAGGCGGAGGTGCGGAGGCGGAGGGATTCGAACCCCCAACCGCGGGTCAAGCGGCGACTCGCTAGCGACGAGCTGCAATACCGTTCTGCCACGCCTCCAAAAGCACACTTACTGAACAGGGCACCTGCGGCCCTAATTCGGCTGTGCGCGTGGAGAATAGGGGATTCGAACCCACTGGCCTCCCGCGTGCAAGGCGGGCGCTCTCCCAACTGAGCTAATTCCCCCTGAAGCGCCATCAGAGCAGGCGAATGGGCCTGATACCCACCAGCCCACATGATCTGGTGACGGCGGGCGACCATGACGGGATTCGAACCCGCGTCCTCCCGCTCGACAGGCGGGCGCTCTACCACTGAGCTACACGGCCAATGACGCTGACCTATGTGGTTGTCCGGGGAGGGATTGAACCTCCGGCCTCCGCTGTATCAGAGCGGCGCTCTTAACCGACTGAGCTACCGGACACCGGCCACCCCGTGCGGGACTCGAACCCGCTCCCCCGCTGTGAAAGAGCGGGAGACTAACCCATATCCGAACGGGGCACAGCATGCCGGGCCGAGACAATGGGTGCCGCTGACAGGATTTGAACCTGTGACCTTCCGGGCTTCAACCGGACGCTCTGCCTGAGCTGAGCTACAACGGCTGGCAGTCCGTACGAGAGTCGAACTCGTTCCGTCTGGCTGAGAACCAGGTGTGCTGCCGATACACCAACGGACCCCCGGCAGTCCTGGCTGCCTCGTCAGGACTCGAACCTGAACTGTCCGGAACCAAAATCCGGTGGGCTACCGATTACCCCACGAGGCATCTGAGAAGGGCTGACCCGCCAGGACTCGAACCTAAACCGACTGATCCAGAATCAGCCATGCTACCGATTACACCACGGGTCAATGGGTCTCATGCGTGCGTGCGGGGGGATTCGAACCCCCTGCGCCCCAAGGACAACTGCTTTACAGGCAGCCGCGACTAACCGTATTCGCCTCGCACGCTTGGCATCACAGCTCCCCGAGCAGGACTCGAACCTACAGTCACGGATTAACAGTCCGCTGGTTTACCGGTTAACCGACCGGGGATTGACGCGGCATCGTGCGGGCGGGCGGCGATTACACACACACTTCAGTGGTGCTGACGAGCGCCGCCCGCCCGCAATGGAATCAAGCTGGCTGCGGGACCCGCCGCCACCGGACCCGGTCGCGCTCCTTGGGTTCGAAGGGTTCGCGGATCAGCCGCATCCCAGCCTCCTGTGGCGTCAGGTCGTCTTTGACACCGTTGCAGGCCTGGCAGGCCGCCACCAGGTTGTACCAGGTGTCCCCGCCGCCGCGCGAGCGAGGCAGAATGTGGTCCACGGTGTCGGCCGGTCCACCGCAGTAGCAGCAGATGTTGCGATCGCGGCGAAGCACCCCGTCGCGGGTGACCCGGTTGTCGGGCTTGTACGGGATGTGCACGTATTCGTGCAGTGCCACCGATATCGGCAGCTCGATCACCAGCGACGGGCTGCGTATATGCACCGCGGGGCTGTGTACGTCGATGACGTAGACCGCACCCCGCAGGATCAGCCGGACCGCCTCTTGCCACGGAATGCGGGACAGCACGCGGTAGTCGGCGTTGTAGACCTCGACGGTCAGATCGGGCATCAGGATCGCCATGGCCTCGTACCTCCTTTCCGTGTCTGTTCGGTCTCGGCGAACTAGTTGCGCGGGCAGGATTTGAACCTGCGACTTCCGGGTTATGAGCCCGGCGGACTTCCGAACTGTCCTACCGCGCAGCGTGTTTGACGTACCCCTGGAGAGAGTCGAACTCCCAACGACCTGCGTGTAAGGCAGGGGCTCTCCCGTTGAGCTACAGGGGCGTTGCGATCTTGCTGTTTGGTCGGGATGGCACGATTTGAACGTGCAACCGCCTGGCCCCGAACCAGGTGCGCTTCCAAGTTGCGCTACATCCCGTTGGCATCGACGGAGGGAGTCGATCGCCCCACCCAGGGCGATTGCACCCCCGCTGTACGACTCGTTGAGCCAGACGCGTCGGCGCGCGGATGATCCGTCCGCCCTGACGGCTCCCTTTGCGAGACAAAACATGGCCCCACCGCGCCGGTGTTGAGCGGTCGGCGGGAGTCGAACCCGCGTCGGCGGCTTTGCAGGCCGCTACCTAGCCTCTCGGTCACGACCGCAATGGAGCCGGTGACGAGCCTCGAACTCGCCCCTTCAGTTTGGAAGACTGATGTGCAGCCTGTTACACCTCACCGGCCTTATGCACTTGAAACTGCCGTGCGCCGTGAGGGTTTCGATCCCCCGTCTCCAGATTAAGAGTCTGGTGCTATCCCAACTCAGCTAACGGCGCGCGCGTGTGTGTCCTGTTATCGGTGGGCCGCCCGGGACTCGAACCCGGAATTCAAGGGTAAAAGCCAAGAGTGATACACGATTTCACCAACGACCCGATGTGTCTGCTGTGCGCCCGGCAGGGGTCGAACCTGCACGCCCTATTACGGGCACCGGAGTCTGAATCCGGCACGTCTCCCACAATTCCGTCACGGACGCTTGACACCGCGAAGTGCGCTCGGCAGGACTTGAACCTGCACGCCCGTAATGGGCACCCGGGTTTGAGCCGGGCGCGTCTACCATTTGTTCCGCCACGAGCGCGGATGCCACCACTGTGTAGTTCTCAAAGGTCTTACAGCACAGGCAATATCGGCCTGGACTGTCGCGGTGCACACGGTTTGGCCGGGTGCGGTGCTGCAAACGATGGTGCAGCATGCAACGCGGCGTGTAAAGGCGATAATTCAGCGGTGATTCGTTGTGGCCCAATGGAATTGGGTGCAGCGAACTACAGGAATGTCAGGCGACGTTCCTGTCAGCGCAAACACTGAGACTGAGATATTTATGAGAGTTTTCTTCAGGCCCTTGCTTCCGGCCGGGGCGCACACCCACTGGTGGGGCGGAAGGTTGACGAAATGACCGGAAGCACATTGGCTGACTAAAGCCGAGGCGCTCTTTCATCGTCCGGGCAGCGGCATTGACGCTGATGGTTTCCGCGCACAACAAAGCCACCGTGGACCCAGCGGGTATCCCGGCGAGCAAATCGTCGTGACGGAACATCGTCATGCATTCACGGTAACACCTAGGTCAGACACATCAGAGCATCAAAACGACGGCGACCAGCCGGCTGCCCAGTGGCCACGCCGATGCGACACACTGCGACCAACACCGAGCGTCTGGCGCGATCCAGAACCGCGAGATCGGTGCGCAGGGTCCTCGCGGCTTCGATGCGTCGGGTTTCAACGTCGACGGGCCTGCGAATTTTCGCTAGACGCCGGTCGGGTCGATTCCTGCAGCGTGGCCAGGCGCCACCGTGGTCGCGGGAACAACGGTTTGCCGGGACTTAGCGGGTTGGCGAACGTAGCTGACGCAGCGTGGATTCGACGCGCTGTACCGCGAACGTGCGCGCCACCTCAACCAGTCTGGCCTCCTCGGCCCTGAGGGCTTCCCCATGCCAACCCGATGCGGGCAACTTGCGGATCCGCTCGTTGGCATTCTCGGCGATCTTCTCGAGGTCCGAGCGCAGGTGGTCCGCCAGCGCCTCCGTGCCCGGGTTCGCGACCGAAAACTCAGGCGGCCACAAACCTTGCAATACCTGTGCTCGGCAATCGCGCGCGTCCTGGACGGTGTGCGGCGGCGGATCGATTCGTGCCTCGGCCAGCGCTCGTTCGGTCGACCGACGCAGCCGCCGACGCGACGACAGCCAACCGACGAGAGGCACCAGAAAAGCGTATCGACGGCGCTCCATCACAGCGCGTCCACGCGCTAAGCCCGAGGTGCGTCGGGACACCTTGGCCGGGCGCTCGCCGGTCCGTGATTTCGCGGCGGCCCCATCCCGCCCAGCGCCTATAGCAGTGAATGCTATAGGCTGGCGGTTGTGAGCTCCAAAAGCGCCCTGCTGCGCAAGGTCATGACCGACACCGGCACAACCCAATCCGAACTGGCACGCCTCAGCGGAGTCCACCAGCCAAGCATCAGCCAATTCCTTTCCACCAAAGTCGACTTCACCGACGAACTGCTCGACCGACTCCTCTCCTGCATGGGATACCGCCTGGAAGTCACCCGGCACGCCACAACCGCTGACCTGACACCTTCTGAGCGCCGCTCCTGGCTATTGCACCGGCAGCTGGCCACCCATCTCACACGCTCTACGCTGCCGCAATGGCGGGCGACCATCTTGGCTAACCTGGATTGCTTGCGCAGCGGCGTCCGCGGCCAGCCACACCGCCGCAACATCGACCGATGGCAAACAATCGTGGAGCACGGCGACATAGCCGGCCTTCGCCGGGCACTGACTGGACTTGACCGCGACTGCATCGAAATGCGTGAGGTAACGCCGATGGCCGGCCTGCTCCCCGATGAGGAACGCAAGAAAATTCTCCGAGACATCGCGCGCAGCCGCACCGCTTGATATCAGTCCTGCGTGAGCGCCTTCATGTCGGCGGCCAGCACGTCGCTCAGTGCCGACCAGGGCACGGTGATCACGGGCGATCCGTGCCCAAGCTGACCATCACGGAAGTGGAGTTCTATGCCTGCGGCGGTTGGAATCCAGTTAGCGAAATTCGCCTCTATCGGCCGGTTCCCGGGTTCGTCCGGCATCGGCCCGTCGCCGTGGCCGTAAACCTTGGGCCAAATCGCCTTGGTCTGTTCGGACAGCCGGTTCAAGCCGTCGTGCTCGTTGACAAACAGATCTTTCAAGGTGATCGGAGAAGCGCTGCGGCTGTCGATGACGACCGTGTTCACGTAATCGATAGGATGAGCAGCCCTGTCGGCGTAGTAGACACCGGTGAGGACTTCCCCAATTGCGGTTGGCCGGAATGTCACTGCCGATTTCACCTCGAGGTTCCAGGAGCGCACCCCGTCGGCGTCGGAGCGGGCCTGGTCGATCTGCGCGCGGGCGGAGGCGTCGCTGGCTTTGTTGAATGCCTCGGCCACTGCTGGGTCACCGCCCGAAAGCTGCCCGGCTCCCGCGTGCCAGTGCCCCGCTCCGTCAGGGGTGGCGCCGTCGATGGCGGCCATTGTGATGTTGTAGGTCTTGCCATTCGAGACACCCGATTGCCCGGCGTTGGGCGCTGCGGGAGTACTTGTCGACGCAGTGGGCGTCGCGTTGGGCGAACCCCTTTGTGCGCTAGGCGAGTTCGGCTTGCGATTCGCGCAGGCCACCAACGAGATGGTGATGACAGCTACAGCGGTAGCTGCGGTGAGTACCGAAAGGGCACGTGGCATCCAAATTTCCCAAGGGCTTCAGTGTCGTTACGAGTCAATTCTGGCTTACAGCCGGCGACGGCTCGGGACCAATCGCTCGGCGAAGTTGCCCCCGCGCGGGCGGCGCGGCAGGACGAGCCGCCGCCGATGTCGGCCCCTGGCTGTTACCGTTAGAGCATGTCCTTGTTCGTGACGCGCTACGCCGGCACCGAACCGAGCAGCCTCGGATCGGTTTCTTCGGCGTGGATTCTGCGCGTCACACAACTGCAGCTGTGGCCGCGCTCCCGACCCAATCAACCTGTCTGCGTTTCAACAGGCGTGTGGCCGGGTCGGGAGGAAGGCCTGAAAAATTTCTTCAACAATTTGCTACAGGATATCACCGCTGCTAGGCGCGTCCCGCGACACGCCTAGAATTCAGCACACCCTTAACCCACCATTGCCGCAGTTCGTAGTGGGTTTTGTTCCATTGACATGCCTGTGGCCGGGGGTGTTTACTACCTCTCGTTGCCCGTTTTCAGGGCGTGCTGGATTGTTAACTACAGAGTGGATCTGATCGCGCTTCGCGGAATCAGTTGTCGCGGCCAAGGGCTCGAATCCGGGACCCGTGGGCCGTGCGGCTTCGAATCCCGCAAGGGCGCGCATCGGGCCGGCCCCCGCAATGGAATGGGGCCGGCCTGTCAGGCGGGCGTAGCTCAATTGGGAGAGCGGCGGTCTCCAAAGCCGCATGTTGCAGGTTCAAGTCCTGTCGCCCGTGCTCATCGCCGTCAGCTCGCCAGCTCTCGTAGCGGATTCCCTCGCGGCGGACCGCGGCTCGACGCGAGTGTGACGGCGCGGTCGCGGGAGAGCATTTCGGCCAGATCCGCTGGCCCACAGATGATCTCCTCACTTAATGACCCTCTCGAACGCCTCTTTAGCTCAGTCGGTTTAGAGCAGCTGTCTCGTAAACAGCCGGTCTCCGGTTCGATTCCGGAAAGAGGCTCTACGAAATCGCGTTTGGGGTAATCCAGTTCGGGAGACCAGCTCGGCCGGCGGGGCGCCGTGTGTCCGTCGGTGTACCGGTTGTTTCTGCCCGGCGGATGCGGTGGCTGGGCGGCCGCGTCGGCGTGTCAACCACTGCGACCCTGCACACCCGCAGCATAACCTTGAGTTTATGAATGTCGGCGGATCCACCAGCGCGGGCGACCTCGTGCTCGCCGACAACCTGCATCTCCCCCTGTCCAGCATCACAGAAACCTTCGCCATCCTGGCCAACCGAGGCTCAGGCAAATCCGCCACCGCGCACCGCCTCGTCGAGCAAATGCACCGCGCCCACCTTCCTGTCGTCGTTCTCGACATCAAGGGGGACTGGTGGGGCATCAGATCCAGCGCCGACGGAAGGGGTTGCGAACTGTTCGGCGATTCGTGAGTAAACGTGATCGAATGTGTGTTTTAGTGAGTGGGTGAAGTTGGCGGAGTGGGCGCGTGCGAATGGTGTGCATCCGCAGACTGCGTATCGGTGGTTTCGTGAGGGCCGGATGCCGGTGCCGGCTCGCCGGTTGGAGTCGGGGACGATCTGGGTCGATGCGCCAGCGTCTGGGGAATCCGGCCACACNGTNGTNTATGCGCGGGTGTCCTCGCATGATCAGCGCGCCGATCTGGACCGGCAGGTCGCCCGCTTGGCGGATTGGGCGACCTCGAACGGTCACGTGATCGGCGAGGTGGTGACCGAGGTCGGGTCGGGCCNTATGCGCGGGTGTCCTCGCATGATCAGCGCGCCGATCTGGACCGGCAGGTCGCCCGCTTGGCGGATTGGGCGACCTCGAACGGTCACGTGATCGGCGAGGTGGTGACCGAGGTCGGGTCGGGCCTGAACGGCAAGCGCCCCAAGCTGCGCNGGATTTTGTCGGACCCGTCTGTTTCAGTGGTGATCGTGGAGCACCGTGANCGGTTGGCTCGCTTCGGGGTGGAGCACCTGGAAGCGGCGTTGTCGGCGCAGGGCCGCCGGATCGTGGTGGCCGACCGGGGCGAGACTGTCGATGATNTGGTGCGCGACATGATCGAGGTGCTGACTTCGATGTGTGCACGTTTGTACGGCCGGCGTGGAGCGCGCAACCGGGCGATGCGAGCGGTGACCGCGGCCAAACAGGCTGAGCCTGTCGGGGTGGTTGCGGGTGGCTAGGTTCGAGGTGCCCGAGGGGTGGANGGCGCAGGCGTATCGGTTCGCCTTGGATCCGACACCAACACAGCTGCGCGGGTTGGCGTCTCATGCTGGTGCGGCACGGTTCGCCCATAATCACATGCTGGCGTTGGTGAAAGCGACCATGGATCAGCGGGCCGCTGAGCGCAGCTACGGGGTGCCCGAGTCTGAGTTGACGCCGGTGTTGGGGTGGTCGCTGCCGGCGCTGCGGCGGGTGTGGAATCAGCNCAANGCNNGGTGTGCGCCGTGGTGGGGTGAGAACTCNAANGAGGCCTACAACACCGGCCTGGACGCGCTGGCCCGCGGCCTGGAGGCGTGGTCGACATCCCGCAGAGGGCAGCGCAAAGGGCGCGCGGTCGGCTTCCCACGGTTCAAGACCGCCCGAGCGGGCAAGTCGGTGCGGTTCACCACCGGGACCATCAGGATTGAGGCTGACCGCCGCCATGTCACCCTGCCGCGGCTGGGCGCGATTCGCACCCATGAGTCGACCCGTAAGCTGGCCCGCCGCATCGAGGCCGGCACAGCCAGAATCCTGTCGGCCACGGTGCGTCAAGATAGCGCCGGGCGCTGGCACTGCGCCCTGCAGGTGATCGTNGANNCCAAGACGCGGCCCGCCCACGCACGCCGGTCACCGCATGCGGTGGTTGGTGTCGATGTCGGGGTCAAAGCCGATGCTCTGCTGGTGGTGGCGTCCCCGGACGGGGTGGAGGTCGACCGCATCCCGGCGCCGAAGTCGTTGACCGCCGCGCAGTCGCGGCTGCGGGCGTTGCAGCGCCGCGCGGCCCGCCAACACGGCCCGTATGACTTTCAGACCGGCACGCGCCGGCAGCCGTCGCGGCGGTGGCGCACGACTCAGGCCCGCATCGGCNGCACCCATGCTCATGCCGCCGCGGTGCGCCGTGACGTGCTGCACAAGGCCACCACCGCCCTGGCCCAACAACACCAGGTGATAGTCGTCGAGACATTGAACGCCGCCGGTATGCGTAGCGCTGGTGGGGCCCGCAAGCGTGGCCTCAACCGTGCCCTGGCTGATGCCGCCCTGGCCGAGGTGCGGCGCATGCTCGGCTACAAAACTCGTTGGTACGGTTCCCNTCTGGAGGAAGCCGACCGGTATTTTCCGTCATCGAAGACCTGCACGGGTTGTGGGAGGCGAAAGCCAAACCTCACGCTGGCCGACCGAGTCTTCGACTGCGAGCACTGCGGCACGCGGATCGATCGTGATCTGGGTGCTGCGATCAACCTCGCCCGACTCGGCGAACCCAACTGGGGTGAACAGAGTCCCGCCGGGAGTGGCCCGGTGGCAGGACGTGGAGCCACGCATGAGACCGAACCCGCGCCAGCGGGCGACGCAGCAGGC